>JALYXB010000217.1 GCA_030947305.1 Actinomycetota bacterium
GTGTCCGACGACTTGGTCGTCAGCCCTTGGATGCGCCCGTATCGCTCCAGCAACTCGGCGCCGGCGGCCTTGGCTGCCCGGACCGCAAGCTCCACCAGCGACTCGGTCAACGACTCGGTCAACGACTCGGTGTCCGACTGCGATCTGGGCTCGGCCATAGCTTCATTGTTGCCTGGCTCGGTTGTCTCCTGCACCGCCTTCGACCGGAGCAGACCGCGTCTACTGGCCAAACCTGTGCCCAGATGGTCTGAACAGCACCGGATACGACATGATCGACATGACAGCGGGACGCAGGAACAGACCCATTCCCTGATGCCGGACCGACGTGAGGTGAACCTGAACTTCGATTCTTCCTTTCAGGAACGACAGTGAACATCGGGTGAGGGTCGATGACGGAGGATTCGCCGAGCGGGTCGAGCTGGCTGGGTCGCACGGCGTGGTCCGGCGGCAGGTCGGCGCCGCTGCGTTCGTTCATGCGCACCGAGTCCGGCAGTGCCGGAGTACTGGTTGCCGCCGTAATCGGGGCGCTGATCTGGGCGAACATCAGCTCGTCGAGCTACCAGACGGCCTGGGGTATCGAACTCTCCATCCGGCTCGGCACCATCGGGATCACCCACGACCTGCGCAGCTGGGTCAATTCCGGACTCATGACGCTGTTCTTCCTGGTGGTCGGGTTGGAGGCGCGGCGCGAGCTGGACCTTGGGGATCTGCGTGAACGGCGCCGGTTCATCGTGCCGATTGCCGCCGGGCTGATGGGCATGCTGATCCCGATCCTGATCTATCTGGCCGTGAACGCCGGGGGCACCGGCGCCCATGGATGGGGCATTGCGATGTCCACCGACACCGCGCTGGCTCTCGGCCTGTTAGCGCTTCTCGGTCGCGAGGTGCCGCAGAAGGTCCGAGTCTTCGTACTCACCGTCTTCGTGGTCGACGACCTGGCGGCGCTGCTGGTGATCGCCGTCGTCTACAGCGAGCGGATCGTGGTGCTGCCACTGGTGATCGCGCTCACGGGATTCGGGGCGCTGGTCGCGGCCACTGCCGCCCGGATCCGACAACGACTCGTTCACCTGGCTCTGGGCATCGTTATTTGGACGGCGCTGCTGGCCAGTGGGGTGGATCCGGTGGTCGCCGGGCTGATCATTGGGCTGTCCGCGCCGGCCTATTCGCCGGCCAGGACCGATCTGGAGGAGGCGACCGTTCAGGTCCGGTTGTTCCGCGAAGAGCCGACAGCCGAGTTGGCGCGGTCGGCGTCGGCGAGTCTGGCCTCGACGCTTTCGCCGAATTCCCGGCTACAGCGGGCCTTCCATGCCTCCACCAGCTTTCTCATCGTGCCATTGTTCGCGCTGGCGAACGCCGGCATCGTGCTGTCGGGCAGCTTCATCGCCCACGCTTACACGGCACCGATCACTCTCGGCGTCATCGCTGGCTACCTGCTCGGCAAGCCTGTCGCCGTGGTCGGTACCTCGTGGATTGTCACCAAGCTCAGCCGCGGCCGGGTGCGGCCGCCGGTCGGGTGGGCCTCGGTACTGGGCAGCGGCACCATCGCCGGCATCGGCTTCACCGTTGCCCTGCTGATCGCGTCACGCGCGTTCACCGGCGAGGAACTGGCCGAGGCCAAGCTCGGCGCGCTAACGGCCGCCTTCCTGGCCGCGGCCATCACCTGGCTGGTGTTCCGGCTGACTGCCCTACTACCCAAGGCGGCCAAGGCGCGAGCCCTGCTGGGCGACTCCACCCTGATCCAGGATCTGACACCCGAGGTGGACCCCGAGCGCGACCACATCCGCGGGGTCACGGGAGCTGCCGTGACCGTGATCGAGTTCGGTGACTTCCAATGCCCGCACTGTGGCCAGGCCGAGCCGGTGGTACGGGATCTGTTGGCGGACAACGAGATCCGCTACGTCTGGCGACATCTGCCGCTCACCGACGTGCACCCGCAGGCCCAGCTGGCGGCCGAAGCAGCCGAAGCGGCCGCCGCTCAGGGCGCCTTCTGGCCGATTCACGATCTGCTGCTGGACCACCAGAACGAGCTGCAGCCTGCCGACCTGGTGCGATACGCCGACCAACTCGGGCTGGACGTGACCCGCTTTCACGATGACCTGCGCCACCACAGCCACGAGATGCGCATCGCCCAGGATGTCGAATCGGCCGATCTGAGCGGGGTTTCGGGCACGCCGACGTTCTTCGTCAATGGGCAGCGGCATTACGGCGCCTTCAACCTGGCGAGCCTGAGTGTCGCCGTCAGGACCGCCCGCGAGCAGACCATCATCAGCCGCGCCAACGACAAGTTCCCGGCCGGCTGAGCCCGCGGCTGACCACCCTTCGACCCCCCTCGAGCCGACCTTCTCGGGCTACCGGTTGAGACGGCGGAAGCCTGTGCCGGCAAACCTGGGACAATGACGGCATGACCAGTACCGGTGAGCTCGTGCGGGTCGGCACAGCGCGCCCGGACACCGCCGTGGCGCAGCCCCTGACGATCGGCCAGTACCAGGTGTGGCCGCCGGTCGAGTTGGCGCCGATGGCCGGCATCACCAACCGCAGTTTCCGCACCCTGTGCCGCGAGTTCGGCGCCGGCTTATACGTCTGCGAGATGGTCACTACCAGCGCCCTGGTGGCGCGTAACCCGAAAACCATGGACATGGTGCGGTTCGGGCCACAGGAGCAACCGCGCTCGCTGCAGCTGTACGGCGTCGATCCCGAGGTGGTGCGCCGGGCCGTCGACATCGTGGTGGCCGACGATCTCGCCGATCATATCGATCTGAACTTCGGCTGCCCTGTCCCGAAGGTCACCCGTCGCGGCGGCGGCGCAGCGCTTCCGTTCAAGAGGCGACTGTTCGAGCAGATCGTCAGCCAGGCAGTGCAGGCCGCCGCGCCGGCGAACATCCCGGTGACGGTGAAGATGCGGATCGGTATCGACCCGGAGCACATCACCTATCTGGACGCAGGCCGGATCGCCGAGGCGTCCGGCGCAGCATCGGTCGCTCTGCACGGTAGGACAGCCATGCAGCACTATTCGGGAACCGCAGACTGGTCGGCCATCGCCAGCCTCAAACAGGCCGTCACCGGTATTCCAGTTCTCGGCAACGGCGACATCTTCTGCGCGCAGGACGCGCTGGACATGATGGCGCGCACCGGATGTGACGGTGTGGTCGTCGGTCGTGGTTGTCAGGGTCGACCTTGGCTGTTCGCCGATCTCGCTGCCGCCTTCGACGGCCGCCCGCTGCCGACGCCGCCGACTCTGCGGGCGGTCGGGGCGATGCTGCGCAGGCACGCGGAGCTGCTGATTCGGGAGATGGGCCCGGACCGTGGCATCCGCGATTTGCGCAAGCACATCTCTTGGTATCTCAAGGGTTTCGCCGTCGGTTCGCTGGTTCGGCTGGACCTTGGAACGGTGTCCAGTTTGGCTGACCTGGATGCGTTGATCGCCCAGATGGATCCCAACCAGCAGTATCCGGACGGCGCGGAGGGGCCACGCGGCCGGCAGGGATCGCCACAATCGAAGGTGCACCTGCCCGAGGGATGGTTGGACGACCCCGAGGACACCGTGGTTCCGGTGGGCGCCGAACTGGACACCAGCGGCGGCTGACGTGCGTTCCGGTGCAACGGCGCAGACCGCGGGATTGCTGTTGCTGCTAGCCGGCTTTGCGGCCGGCTGCGGGTCCGTCACTCCACCGCCGGCAACGGTGTCAGTCACGACATCCGCTGCCGCACAGAACTCGGCAGGATCGACACAGAGCTCGGCGTTGCCCGTTCCGGCGCGGGCGGTCTCCGTCATCAAGACCGCCATCGACGCGGTCAACGCCACCGCCGGCGGCGCCCCCGCGGCGCAACGTGCCGTGCTGCGCAGGCTGGTCGACCCGGCCAGAGCGCTGGATCTTCGAGGCTGCCCGGCGGCGAAGACGACCGTTCGATTCGAGGCATCCTGGGGCGATCTGCGCGCCGACCCCAACGGCGCCGCCAACACCTATGTGCTGCCCACCTTGATCAGGATCTACACCGCCAACCGCATTACCGGCACCGATGTGACGACGCTGCTGATCTCGGTGTCCGGCCAACGAGCGCAGCTACCACCGCTGTGTGTCTCCTGACCGGCAGCGCCCGCACCTGCCCATTCGGCTCGGGCCGGAGAGGTCCGCCCGTGCACTGCACAAGATCCGTACCATCGGTGGTCAACCCCGGGACCGCACCCGGGCAATGACGTGTGTCCGAGCAGCGGACACACCCAGCTTCCCGAGGAGGTCGCGTGAGCGAACCGCCGCGCGACGACAAGGCGGAGGAACCCACCGGATCGGCTCCGTGGGAGCGCCCGCGCCGTTGGAACGATCCACGGCTGGATGCATCCAGGGTGGACGACCTGCTGGCCACGCTCGGCAACGAGGACGAGCAAAGCGGCCGCCGGCATCGTCGAGGCTCCAACAAGGTGCCAGCCAGCGACCTGATCGCCGCCTGGCTGGCCGGCCAACCGGCGCAGACCGCCCCAGGCGGCGGCACCGAGGCCTCGGCCGGGGACCCGTTCGACGCCCCCACCATCAGCCGCCGCACCGACGCCGCAGCGAGCAACGCCAACGAGCACGACGCGTCAGCGGGCGAGGATCGCACCGAGACGCTGCGCCGGCCGACGGCGCTGCACCCGAGTGCTGGTGAGGATCTCACCCCGACCATCCGGCGGCCGTCGGCGGATGACCCGAGCGCACCCGAGGCGGCCCCTGGTGCCGTGTGGGCACCGGGGATCGGCGACACCGTTACCCAGCAACTGCCGAAATCCGGCCTGAGCGAGGATGTCGGTTCGATCCGAGAGTCGTTACGCCAACAGCACTTCGGGCGCAACGCCCAGCAACGCGCGGTGATGCCTGCCGCCGCTGTCGGCGCCGCTACCACCTCAACCGGGCAGCAGCCACCAGGCGGGCACGCCGCCGCGGGGCCGGCGTTGGCGGCATCCACGGCACCAGCGGGCCGGCGGCGCCGCAGCGGCGGACTGATGATCGCAGGACGTTCGGCGATCGCCGTGTTGTCCGCCGTGCTGCTGGTGTACCTGGGCATGCAATGGAACCTGATCCAGCGCACCGACGCCGGGCTGCGGGACAACGGCGGTACCTTTCTGCAGCCGACCGACCCGAACATCTCAACGCCGAGCACGGCCGGCACCACGGCGGCCCTCACCGCAGCCGGCACCGGAACCGGGACCGCCAAACCCGTCGCACCGGCGGTCCTTCCCCACTACAACCCGCAGAACATCCTGCTGCTGGGTTCGGACAGCCGGGCCGGTGCCAATGGCAACGCCGGTAACAGCAATGGCCAGCAAGGCACAGCACAGTCGGACACCGTGATGATCGCCCATATCTCCGGCGACCGGCAGCATGTGACGATACTGTCGATCCCGCGCGATCTTCGGGTGAAGGCGCCGACCTGTAAGGCCTGGAACCCGACCACCGGCAAGGTCGGCGACAGCGTGGAGCACGTCGACCCGACAACCACCTGGAAGATCACCAATGCCTATGCGGTTGGCGGTCCGGCCTGCACGGTGCTGGCCGTCCAGAAGCTCACCGGGCTGCGACTGGACCAGCTGATCGGCATTGACTTCGAGGGATTCAAGACGATGGTCGACGCCCTACACGGTGTCTCGGTCAATGTCTGCCGGCCGATCAAGGACAAGACCCTGGGAGTGGTCGTGCTCAACGGCGGCCCGCAGACGATCCGGGGGGATCAAGCGTTGAATCTGGTGCGGGCACGGGAAGTGATCGGCGATTCCTCCGGCGACTACGGGCGCATTCACCGCCAACAGGTGGTGCTGTCCGCCATGCTGCGCCAGGTGACCAGCGCCGGCACGCTGCTCAACCCGGGCAAGTTGAGCGATTTCCTGGACGCGTTCGTGCACGCAACGTTCACCGACCACGTCACCGTCGACTCGCTGGTGCAGTTGTCACATCAACTGGGCAACCTGTCGCCGGGAAAGGTGACGTTCTACACGTTGCCGGCACATCCGAATCCCGCCGACAACGGCGACAGCCAGCTCGCCGATGCCGTCGCGCCCGCCGTCTTCGCCGCCCTCGTCAACGACGAGCTGCTACCGGGCCAGAGCAACGCACCGACGACGAAACGCTCGCCGGCGTCCACCCCATCCAGGACCGCCAGCAGTATCTTGACCAGCGCCCGCACCAGCACCCTGCCCGCCCCGACTGAACCGGCCACCACTGGGCCGACCATTACTGGGCCGACCACCACCGGGCCGACCACCACTGTGCCGACCACCACTGGGCCGACCACCACAGCGCCGCAAACCATCTCGGTGGACCCGGCCGGCATCGACTTGGAGATCGACAACCTCACCGGCACCGCCGGCGTCGCCGGTCAGGTCGCCGACACGCTGAACGGGTACGGATTCAAGGTCACCGGCGCCGATCTGGTCCGGCCCGACCGGACCCAGACCGGCATCACCGTGCAGTATTCGAATGGCAATCGGGACGCAGCCGCCGTTGTCGCCGCCGCGGTGCCCGGATCGACGTTGACCCTCACGCCGGCCCTGGGAAACAAGATCAAACTGATGCTGGGTACCTCCTTCCACGGGACGCTGACGAAAGTCGCCGTGGGACAAACACTCCCATCCAAATTGCAGACGACCCCGAGCAGCACCGCGCCTCGCAGCACACCTCGCAGCACACCAAGCACCACGGCAGCATCGAGCAGTTCGTCATCCCCGATACGCTCGGCGCCGCACACCCGCCCCACCCAAAAGACAGCGCCCGGGGTGAAGAGCAGCGACATCGCGTCTGTCAACGCCGCACAGACGGCCTGCGCCTAACCATTGCATCCCGCGATCGACCTGGGTTCCATCGAGCGTTCACCTCTCGTTCATCGCGCCATGGGCTTGGTGAATTAATTGCGCCTAGGCTGACCTGATGCGTCAGGCCTATCAAATTCAGCTCGCCGATCTGGGCGAACACGGTTCCAAGATGTGCGACGTCGCCTCGCAGGCGATGCGCGATGCCAGCCGGGCCCTGCTCGACGCCGATCTCACCCTTGCGGAGCGAGTAATCGCCATGGACATCGTGCTGGACGACATGCGTTCCACAGCGGAGGAGTCCGCATTGGAGCTGCTCGCTCTGCAGTCCCCGGTGGCCACCGACCTGCGTGCCGTCGTTTCGGCCCTGTGGATCGTCGCCGACCTGCAACGAATGGGCACGCTGGCCATCCACATCGCCAAGGCGGCCCGGCGTCGTCATCCCAATTCGGTGGTGCCGACCGAGATTCGGCCGGTTTTCGAGCGGATGAGTGCGGTGGCCCAGCACCTGTCTGCCAGGGCTGCGGAAGTGCTGAGCACCAGGAACCTGCAGGTCGCCACCGGCATGAACGCCGAGGACGACCTGATGGACGACCTGCACGCCCAGATGTTTGCAGCCTTGATGTCGCCCAGCTGGTCACACGGTGTGCCGGCGGCCGTCGACATCGCCCTGCTCGGCCGCTTCTACGAGCGATTCGCCGACCATGCGGTGGCGGTGGCCAGGCGCATGGTCTTCTTCGTCACCGGCGAGAACGTCGGCGGCGACACCACCGTGCTGCTCACGCCACCAGACTGACCGTCAGCCGAATCGGCCGGAGATGTAGTCCTCTGTTGCCTTCTGGCCGGGGTTGGAGAAGATCTTCGCCGTCTCGTCGTACTCGACCAGCCGGCCCGGCTGGCCGACACCGGCCAGGTTGAAAAAGGCCGTCCGGTCGGACACCCTGGCCGCCTGCTGCATGTTGTGCGTGACGATCACGATCGTGTATCTGGTCTTGAGTTCGCTGATCAGATCCTCGATGGCCAACGTCGAGATCGGGTCGAGGGCCGAGCACGGCTCGTCCATCAGCAGCACCTCTGGCTCGACGGCGATGGCCCTGGCGATGCACAACCGCTGCTGCTGGCCACCCGACAGGCTGGCGCCAGGCCGATTCATCCGGTGTTTGACTTCCTCCCACAGGTTCGCACCGCGCAGCGAGCCTTCCACAATATCGTCGAGTTCCTTGCGGCCCTTGCGGCTTCCGGCGATCTTGTAGCCGGCAATCACGTTGTCGTAGATCGACATGGTCGGGAACGGGTTCGCCTTCTGGAACACCATGCCGACGGTGCGGCGGACGTTCACCGGGTCGACCCCAGGCCCGTACAGGTCCTCGCCGTCCAACTCGACGGTGCCCTCGACCCGGCCCCCAGGGATCACCTCGTGCATCCGGTTCAGCGTGCGCAGGAAGGTGGACTTGCCGCAACCGGACGGGCCGATGAGGGCGGTAACGGTGAGCGGGGCAATCTTGATCGACGCGTCCTGCACCGCAAGGAAGTCGCTGTAGTAGATGTTCAGGTCCTCGACATCGATGCGCTTGGCCATCCCCTGATCCTCTATTTGCTCTTGGGCCGGGCGAACCTAGCCAGTAGTCGGGCGACAATGTTCAACAGCAGCACCAGCAACACCAGGGTCAGGGCGGCGCCCCAGGCCCGGCCGTCGGTGAACGCCCCCGAGTTACCGGTGCGCTTGCCCAGCTGGTCCCACACCATCATCGGCAGGGTGCCCTGGTCTTCGGAGAACGGGTTGAAGTTGATCGTGCTCTTGTAGCCGACCAGCAGGATCAACGGGGCCGTCTCGCCGGCCACTCTGGCCACCGCCAGCAGCGCCGAGGTAATGAGCCCGGACATCGCTGTTGGCAGCACGATCTTGACGATCGTCCGCCACTTGGGCACGCCGAGGGCGTAGCTGGCGTCCCGCAGGTCGCGGGGCACCAACTTGAGCATTTCCTCCGACGAACGGACGGCCACCGGGATCATCAGAATCGCCAACGCGATCGAGCCGGCGAAGCCGAAAGGGCGGTTGATCGACTGGCCCCCAGTGCCCAGCAGCAGGAAGGTGTACACGAACAGGCCGGCGACGATCGACGGCACGCCCGTCATCACGTCGACGAAGAACGTCACCGCCCGGGCGTAGGGTCCCCTGCCGTACTCGACCAGGTAGATCGCGGTGAAGATACCGATCGGCAGCGCGATGATCGATGCCAGGCCCACCTGTTCGATGGTGCCCACCAGTGCGTGGTACAGCCCGCCACCGGCTTGGTCCGGTCCGACGCCGTTCATCGAGTGGGTGAAGAACGTCGCCGAGAACGCGGGGAAGCCGCGCTGGGCGATGTACACCAAGATCAGCACAAGCGGAACCACAGCCGCGACGAAGCACGCGTAGATCAGTGTGCTGGCAAGTCGATCCTTGGCGCGACGTCTGCCCTCCACCGAGAATGACCAGGCAGACAGCACCACCAGGAACAGTGCCGCCGCGGTGAAGAACGAGGTAGACCAGCCGGTCCAGTCGAACAGGAATTTGAAGGCCAGCGCCAGCACCACGGCGCCGGCCGCCGCCACCAGCGGGGCGAACCTCGGCAACCTGGCTCCGACCAGCTTCGACCTGGTCGCCTGCGAGCCGCTGGTCAGGGTGACGCTCATGCGACGAAATCCTGCTTCCTGGCGATCACCGCGCGCGCAATGGAGTTGACGATCAGAGTGATCGCAAACAGGAAAAGTCCCGCGGTGACCAGGGCCGGAATGCCGAGTTTGCTGCTGGATGCCTCACCGAACTTGAGCGCGATGGTGGACGCGAAGGTGTCGCCGCCCGGCGCCACCAGGTGCCAGTTGATGGTGAAGCCGGAGTTCAACACCAGCGCGACCGCGATGGTTTCGCCGAGGGCCCGGCCGAGGCCGAGCATCGAGGCGGAGATCATGCCGGCCCTGCCGAACGGCAACACCGCGGTCCGCACGGTCTCCCACTTGGTCGCGCCGAGCGCCCACGCCG
>JALYXB010000239.1 GCA_030947305.1 Actinomycetota bacterium
TGGCCATCGGGCATGCCTACCTTCCGGATCTGACTGCAGGCCAGGCCCTGTCCATCGCCAGGGTGCTGCGGCCGGGGCGACGCGAGCCCGTCCCGGCCTGATTGGCGGAGGACCGCGCACGACCAACGGCACACCGAAAACACGCTACCGGGCCCGGTTCTCGCATATTCTGTGCAATCCGGAGGCATTCCGGCTTGACTTCGGTCAGCTCACCAACGGCGCCAGCGACAGCGCCAGACCGTCAAGGATGTCGTGGGCGGACAAGGTGATGGTGTCGACGCCGACCCTGCCGCGCAACTGATCGACGACGGTCGTCAAGATCAGTGCTCCGCCGCCGATCACGTCCACCCGGCCCGGATGGACGTAGCGAAGGGCCGCCCTGTGCGCCCTGGTCGCCCCGAGCAAAAGTGTGGTGGCACGGTCGATCTCGACGATCGGAACGGTCGCCAGGTGCAGCGCGGACGCGTCGAGTGAGATGTGCCGCAATGCGGCGGCCGCCACCGTCATGGCCGTGCCGGCGACCGCCACCACGCGGCGGACCCGGCGCAGATCCATCCCGTCCAGGGCGGTGCCGATCAGCTGCTGAGCCCACCCGGTAGCCGCGTCGAGTTGCTGCCGGGTCGGTGGATCGCCCCGCAGGATGCGTTCGGTGATGCGCACAGCGCCGATGTCCAGGCTCGTCGCCGCGGTGATGGTGCCCGCTATCTCAGCTCCAGCTGGTGGTCGACCGACGACCAGTTCGGTCGAGCCACCCCCAATGTCGATCACCAGAACGTCGCCGCCGGCGACGTCCAGGTCGGCGACCGTGCCCGCGAAGCCGAGCTCAGCTTCTTGTGCCCCGGACAACACCTCCGGAACCTGGCCGACCGTCATCCGGACCATCTCGACGAAGTCGGCCGCGTTGTCGACATCCCTGATCGCTGAGGTGGCGGCCGTCCGCAGCCCCAACACCCCGCTTGCCCTGGCGATGGCCGAATAGTCGGCGAGCGCCATCCAGGCCCTGTCGATCGCCTGCGAGGCAAGGGATCTGGTGGCGTCGACCCCCTCACCGAGCCGGACTATTCTCTCTTCACGGTGGACATCGACGAGCTGTGGCCGGACACCATCGGTGATCACCTCGGCGACCAGCAGGCGAATCGCGTTGGTGCCGCAGTCGATGGCCGCCACCCGCAGCGGCGTACCTGGGGATGATGCTGTCATCCGCCACCCGCACCGAGGTAGAAGCCAGTGATGTGGGCCGCCACCCCCACCGCGGCGGCCGAGAAGTCACCTCGCTGGACGGCGGCCGACACTGTCTCGGCGATCGCGGAATCTCCGGCTACATCGGAATTCCCGCCGACATCGACCAGCGCGACGTGGAACCTGGTCTCCAACTCGAGAAGCCCCGCCGCATGGAGAGCCAGATCATCCATGGCCTGCAACAGTTCCCGCGCTGGCGCGAGCGTATCGGTTGCGGACTGCCTGGCGGCGGCCGACTCGACCGCCCAGGTCCGGATCAACACCCTGACAAGCTATCGTGGTCTGACCACCGGGGCCAACGGAAGGCATCCATGCGCATCGCCCTGATCGCCACCTGCCTCGCCGACGCGATGTTCCCCGAGGTCGCGAAGGCGACGGTCCGCCTGCTGGAGCGCCTCGGCCACCAGGTGGTGTTCCCGGCCGGTCAGACCTGCTGCGGGCAGATGCACATCAACACCGGGTACCTGCGCGAAGCCCTACCGGTGGTGCGACACCATGTCGAGGTGTTCTCGGCCGCCGACTTCGATGTCGCGGTGGCGCCATCAGGGTCGTGTGTCGGCTCCATGCGACATCAGCACGCGATGGTGGCCACCCGGGGCGGCGACTCCGAGCTAGCCGATCGGGCCACCGAACTGGCGTCCCGCACCTACGAGCTCAGCGAGCTGCTGGTGGACGTGCTCGGCGTCACGGATGTTGGCGCCTACTTTCCGCATCGCGTCGCCTATCACCCGACATGCCACTCACTGCGGATGCTGCGAGTGGGCGAAAAACCGCTGCAACTGCTGCGGTCTGTCGCGGGGATCGATCTGGTCGAGCTGCCGGATGCCGAGTCCTGCTGCGGCTTCGGTGGCACCTTCGCGCTCAAGAACCCAGACGTCTCGACCGCAATGCTCGCCGACAAGATGTCGAATGTGCTCGCCACCAAGGCCGAGGTGTGCTCCGCCGGCGATTCGTCCTGCCTGATGCATATCGGAGGCGGCCTCTCCAGGCTGCGAGCCGGCGTGCGCACTGTGCACCTGGCACAGATCCTGGCCTGCACCACGGACTTTCCCGTAGCGCCGCAAGGCCATACCTCGGTCGCCGGCGGTCTTCGATGACGACCTTCCTGGGCATTCCGCGGCGTCAGGGATCCGAGCTGCCCGAGTCTCCACTGCGCGGCGACCAGCTCTTTCCTGCGGCCGCCAAGGTGGCGCTGGCCGACACCCAGCTGCGCCGCAACCTTGGCAGGGCCACCGCTACCATTCGGGCCAAGCGAGCCGCCGTCGTCCGTGAGCTACCGGACTGGGAACAGTTGCGGGACAGCGGCTCCGCGATCAAGCAGCAGGTGATGGCGAACCTGCCCGAGTTGCTGGAGCAGCTGGAGGCGGCCGTCACCGCTCGCGGCGGCACCGTGCACTGGGCGGCCGATGCCGAGCAGGCTAACCGGATCGTCACCGACCTGGTGCGGGCTACCGGTGCGGACGAGGTGGTCAAGGTCAAGTCGATGGCCACCCAGGAAATCGGTCTCAACGAGTATCTGGAGGCCGAAGGCATTGCGGCGATCGAGACCGACCTTGCCGAGTTGATCGTGCAGCTGGGACACGACAAGCCCTCGCACATCCTGGTCCCGGCAATTCACCGCAACCGCTCGGAGATCAGGGAGATCTTCCTGCGCGAGATGCCATATTTACCAGCAGATCTCACCGACGAGCCGAGCCGGCTCGCAATGGCTGCCCGTGAGCATCTGCGGCGCAAGTTCCTGTCCGCAACGGTGGCGGTCTCCGGTGCGAACTTTGCCATCGCCGAAACCGGAACCCTGGTTGTCGTCGAGTCGGAGGGCAACGGCCGGATGTGCCTGACGCTGCCGCAAACCCTGATCACCGTGATGGGCATCGAGAAGCTGCTGCCCACCTTCGCCGACCTCGAGGTGTTCCTGCAGCTGCTGCCGCGATCGTCCACCGGGGAACGAATGAATCCTTACACCTCACTGTGGACCGGCGTCACTCCCGGCGACGGCCCGCAGAACTTCCATTTGATACTGCTGGACAACGGCCGCACCCGTGCACTGGCGGACGAGGTGGGACGTGCTGCGCTGCACTGCATTCGGTGCTCCGCCTGCCTCAACGTCTGCCCGGTATACGAGCGGGTCGGTGGGCACGCGTACGGCTCGGTCTACCCGGGCCCCATCGGTGCGGTGCTCACTCCTGCGCTTACCGGGATCACCGGCCATGCCGACCCGAGCGCTTCATTGCCGTACGCCTCGACACTGTGCGGCGCCTGCTTCGATGCCTGCCCGGTCAAGATCGACATACCGACCATGCTGGTGGAATTGCGCGGCAGGGCCGTGGACGCCGACCGCGACCGAGCGTTGCCTGGCGGCTGGGATGCCGCGATGAAGGCAGCCTCCTGGGTGATGAGTGACGAGAAACGTTTCGCCGCAGCCGAAAAGGGACTTGCCGCCGGCCGGTTGTTGGCGGGGAGGTCGGGCAAGATCCGGTCCCTGCCATGGCCACTGTCGGCCTGGACCGGTGCCAGGGACCTGCCGACGCCGCCTTCGCAGACCTTCCGCAGTTGGTGGAGGCGCCGTCCCGCCGACGACGGTTGCGATGGATAGCCGCGCTGTGATGCTCGCCAAGATCCGGTCAGCGCTCACCGGCGCCGGGCCGCCGGCGGTCGTTCCACGGCAATATCGACGGCACGGAACCTGCCCCCCTGGGTCCGCGGCGGCGATAGCGCTGCTGGTCGATCGGTTGCGGGACTACCACGCGACGGTGCGAGAGG
>JALYXB010000258.1 GCA_030947305.1 Actinomycetota bacterium
CCGCCAGGGTGCTCGGGGCGGCCGCCGCCATGCTCGGGGTCGACCTTGCCGGGTTGGAGTCGCTCGCCCTGCAGGCAGCTCCAGGGGCGGGCGGGGTGGTGCTGTTGCCTTACCTGGATGGCGAGCGCACGCCGAATCTGCCCGCTGCCAGCGGCTCGCTGCATGGGCTGACCCGCAGCAACATGACGCCGGCCAACATCGCCAGGGCTGCCGTCGAGGGCATGCTCTGCGGCTTGGTCGACGGTGTCGACGCGCTCACCTCCGCGGAGGGGGTTGCGCCTGGCAGGCTGCTGCTGATCGGCGGCGCCGCCGCATCGCGAGCGGTGCGGGCGGTGTTGCCGGCGCTGTTCGGCGGCCAGGTTCGGCTGCCGGCAGCTGCCGAGTATGTGGCCCTGGGAGCGGCGCGCCAGGCGGCTTGGGTACTTGCCGCGGCCGACGGGGCTGCGGCAGCGGCCGACGTGCTGCCGCAGTGGACGGTGCCGGCGACCGAGCTTGCGCAGCCCACCGATGCGGAGCTGGGGGCCGGCGTCGAGGTCCGGCGGCGGTACGCCGAGGTCCGGGTGGCGACATACGGCGTGTGACGCCGACAGCCCGTGGCGCGGCGCAGAGTCTGGGTGGCTTAGGGTAATCGCCAGCACGCCGGCCACCTTCCGGCGTGTATTCGCGTGTCGACCTGTGCCGGTCCGCCTGCCGCGGCTCAGCATGCCGCCCCGCGATGAGCACTCATGGCTGAGCACTCGCAGTGAGCGCCCCAGCGAGCACAACGGTAGGAGAACGCATGATCCGGCCCACCATGGAGGCTGCGGCGAGAAGCCTGGCCGCTGACGGCAGTGGCGTCACGCTGGGCGGTGGAGACAAGACCATCGTTGTCATCGTCGCCGTTGTCGCCCTCGTCGCCCTGACGATCGCGTTTGTGCTGCGTGCCGGAGTGCTGGCCGCCGGTCAGGGCACCCCGAAGATGCAGGAGATCTCCGCCGCCGTCCAGGAAGGCGCTGCCGCCTACCTGACGCGGCAGTTCAGGACCCTGTCGATCTTCGTCGTGGTGGTGTTCGCGTTGCTGTTCGCGCTCCCTGCCGACTCGGCGGGGGAACGCATCGGCCGCAGCATCTTTTTCCTGATCGGGGCCGGATTCTCCGCCACCATCGGCTACACCGGTATGTGGTTGGCCACCCGCGCCAATGTGCGGGTCGCCGCCGCTGCCAACGAGGACGGCCCAGGCGGCCGGGACAAAGCGATGAGGATCGCCTTCCGCACCGGCGGCACCGTCGGCCTGGCCACCACCGGGCTCGGCCTGCTCGGTGCGGCCGTGGTGGTGTTCGTCTACATCGGTGAAGCTCCCAAGGTGCTGGAGGGCTTCGGCTTCGGTGCGGCCATGCTCGCCATGTTCATGCGTGTCGGCGGTGGCATCTTTACCAAGGCTGCCGACGTCGGCGCCGACCTTGTCGGCAAGGTCGAGCGGGGCATCCCAGAGGACGACCCGCGCAATGCCGCCACTATCGCCGACAACGTGGGCGATAACGTCGGCGACTGCGCCGGCATGGCCGCCGACCTGTTCGAGAGCTACGCCGTCACCCTGGTCGCCAGCCTGATCCTCGGCAGCGCCGCCTTCGGCTCGAAGGGCCTTGTCTTCCCGCTGATCGTGCCGGCCATCGGGGTACTGACCGCCATCATCGGCGTGTACATCACCAAGCCAAGGGCCGGTGAGTCCGGGCTGGCCACCATCAACCGCAGCTTCTACATCTCCGCCGGCATCTCTGCGGTGCTGTGCGCGATCGCCGCCTTCGTGTACCTGCCGAGTAGCTTCGCCAAGCTTGGCATGGAAGGCGGCGGCAACCCGGCCGTCATCGCGTTCGTCGCCGTCATCATCGGCATTGTGCTGGCCACCGTCATCCTGTGGCTGACGGGCTATTTCACCGACACCAAGTCCAAGCCGACCAAGGATGTCGCCAGCACCTCGGTGACCGGCGCGGCCACCGTCGTGCTGTCCGGCATCTCGCTGGGCCTTGAGTCGGCCGTCTACACCGCGCTGGTGATCGGCGCCGCCGTCTACGGGGCCTTCCTGCTGTCCGGTTCACTGATCGTCTCGCTGTTCGCCATCGCGCTGGCCGGCTGTGGCCTGCTCACCACTGTCGGCGTGATCGTCGCGATGGACACCTTCGGCCCGATCTCCGACAACGCCCAGGGTGTGGCCGAGATGTCCGGCGAGGTGTCGGAGGCCGGTGCCAAGGTCCTCACCGACCTGGACGCCGTCGGCAACACCACCAAGGCAATCACCAAGGGCATCGCGATCGCTACGGCCGTGTTGGCCGCCACAGCACTCTTCGGGTCCTACTCCGATGCCATCAGCACAGCGGTGGCTGCCGCGGGTGACGCCGCCGCCGGGACCGGTCGGGCCTTCGTGAACTCCATCATCAGCCCGAATACGCTGATCGGTGTCGTCCTCGGTGCCGCGGTGGTATTCATGTTCTCCGGGCTGGCGATCAACGCGGTGTCTCGCGCCGCCGGCGCCGTCGTACAAGAGGTCAGGCGCCAGTTCAGGGACATTCCCGGGATCATGGAGGGCACGGCCAAACCGGAATACGGAAAGGTCGTCGACATCGTCACCCGGGACTCGCTGCGGGAACTGGCCACGCCCGGCCTGCTTGCTGTTTTCGCACCCATCGCGGTCGGTTTCGGTCTCGGGGTGGGACCGCTGGCCGGCTACCTGGGCGGCGCTATCGCCACAGGCACCCTGATGGCGGTCTTCCTGGCCAACTCCGGTGGAGCGTGGGACAACGCCAAGAAGCTCGTCGAGGACGGGCACTACGGCGGCAAGGGCTCCAGTGCGCACGAGGCGACCATTATCGGCGACACCATCGGCGACCCGTTCAAGGACACTGCCGGCCCGGCCATCAACCCGCTGCTGAAGGTGATGAACCTGGTGTCACTGCTGATCGCGCCGGCCATCGTGTCGATGTCGGTGGGCAGCAGCGCCAACGGCGCTGTCCGGATCATTATCGCGTTGGTGGCGGTGGCGATCATCGTGGTTGCGGTGCTGGTGTCCAAGCGGCGAGCGAATCAGCTGCAAACAGAGGCCCCGATCGCTGCCTGACCGCTGCGGCGCTGACCTGCCGGTGTTCGCGAAGCTCTCGACCGACGCCAGGATTGCTGGGTTTCGTTGGCCGATGCCGCCGACGATGAGAGCCCGCAGCGGCGGGTCGACACGGCGTTGGATTCGCGGGAAACTGGTCAGCGCCTAACGATGGTTCCCGGGCGGTCGGCGGGAACCATCTCAGGGCATCGCGCGTCACTGTTGACGGCACCAACTTCGCGCGCGATGGGCGTGCGAACCGATCATGCAGGGTCCGGGTGTGGACAGCACGACCGCGGCGCGGTCGTGAGATGAGGAGATCTGATTATGAAGCGCACCACGGCAATGACCGCGTTGATCGCGGCAGCAGCCCTGATGTTGGCCGGATGTAGCAAGAACAGCAGCGGCACGCCATCGGCAGGATCGGCTGGCGCCGTGGCCGGCGTCAGTTCGCAGGAAGGCGCGTCGGCCGCTCCGTCCGCGGGTGGCGGCAGTTCGCAGGACGCCGCCTCGACCACGCCGTCCGCGGGTGGCGGCAGTTCGCAGGACGCCGCCTCGACCAGTGAATCCGCCTCGAGTTCCGGTCCGAAGCAGACGATCGGCGGCGGTGCCCAGGTCGACGCGGACACCCTTACCTGGTTCACCGTGTACTGCGGCGGCATGTCTCCAGTGACGAACGGGGCATCTGCCATGCCCAGCATCAACCCCAGCGCCGGCCCTGACGCCATGAAGAAGAGCATCGGGACGCTGTACAAGACGTTCGGCGACGCGATGACGAACACCGCGACGAAGCTGAAAGATCTGCCGCCACCGAGCTTCTCCGGCGGGGACAAGTTCGCTACCACATCGGTCGCCGCACTGTCGAGCCTGGGCAAGATCTTCGAGGACGGCGCCGCGAAGATTCAGGCGGCGTCGCCGTCCCAGCTGCCTACGGTAATGACCAGCGTCACCGACGATATGTCGAAGGCCACCAAGGCGATCACCGGCATTTACGACAACATCGCTGCCTCGCCGGATCTGCTGAAGGTGTTCAGTGAGATCCCGGCCTGCAAGAAGCTCGGTTTGGGCGGCTGACCCTCCCGCCCTCCACCGACTCTCAGCGCCCGACGCCCGACGGGTGTCGGCCGTTGCGCTACGGTGCCGCCGTGAGCCAGTTGTCGTTCTTCTCCGCGGATGTCGCCGCACCGACCCTCGCCGACCTCGGCGGATTGTTGGCGGCGCACGGTCAGGTATCGATCGGTAAGGACGGCAGTCGGCTGTCCATCGTCGTTCCCGACCACTGGCGTGCGGCAGCGTTGGCCGACGAGTTCGGTCGCCGTGGGTTGGAGTGCGCCGAACCCGGGACCGCACAGCCGGCCACCGCGGCAAATGGCCCTCACCAGCCCATGCGCGGTTACCTGGTACGGAGCGTTCGCACACATCGGCTCGATCAGCTGGCTGCGGCCTGGACACGCGGTTCGGTGAAGACGGTCCCGCCCTTCCCGGTGCCGACCGGCGGATTCCTGCGATGCTGGGCGCTGGCCGCCGGCCGCGCCGAAGAGCCCGGTTATCTGCTCGGCATCGACGAGCACGCCAGTCAGATGTATCCACGGCTGGCCGCCGGGCTCGCCGCGGTCGGCCTGACCGGGGCGGTGATCGGCAGTCGCGGCGGCGGCCCGGGCGTCAGGGTGGTAGGCAGGCGCCGGCTTGGGCGGCTGGTCGAGCTGCTGGGCGAGCCACCGCCCGGCGCGCCCCCTGAGTGCTTCCCGTCAGAGCGCTGATCGGTGATCCTGCCAACTCAGCAGTGCCGAAATATTCGCATAAATAACAATTCGGGCGTCGCTGACGGCGTCGGTGGCAGTCTTGCGGTCCGGGGCGTGGCATCATGCGCCGAAACGGCATGAACCTGCCGACCGCTGCGTTGACCCTGCCGCAGTCTCGAAGTCATGGCTCGCAACTGCTGCGACCACCAGTACCCACCGATGAAGAAACGTGAGAATTCATGACCGCTCGCAAGGGACCAGACGGGCAGCTGCGGCTTGTCGTCGTCGAGTCACCGAACAAGGCGAAAACGATCGCCGGCTACCTCGGAGACGGTTACATCGTTGAATCGTCCATCGGTCATATCCGTGACCTTCCGCGGGGCGCTGCCGACGTCCCCGCCAAATACAAGGGTCAGCCGTGGGCCCGTCTCGGCGTCGATACCGACCATGACTTCGAGCCGCTGTACATCGTGCCGCCGGACAAGAAGGCACAAGTCGCCAAGCTGAAGTCGCTGTTGGTCGACGCCACCGAGCTGTACCTGGCCACAGATGAGGACCGCGAGGGCGAGGCGATCGCTTGGCACCTGCTGGAAACGCTGAAGCCGAAGGTCCCCGTCAAGCGGATGGTCTTCCACGAGATCACCAGGTCGGCGATTCAAGAGGCCGCCGACAACCCGCGCGAGATCGACGACAACATGGTCGATGCGCAGGAGACCAGGCGCATCCTCGACCGGCTCTACGGCTACGAAGTATCGCCGGTGCTGTGGAAGAAGGTGATGCCAAAGCTGTCCGCCGGTCGGGTGCAATCGGTGGCCACCAGGATCATCGTCGAGCGCGAACGAGCCAGGATGGCGTTCGTGTCCGGTAGCTATTGGGGGATCGACGCGAGGTTCGCCCAGCAGGGATCAGAGAGCAGTTTCGCCGCCGCGCTGTCCACCGTCGACGGTCGCCGCATCGCCGTGGGGCGAGACTTCGACGAGTCCACCGGCCGGCTGCGCGCCGCCGCCGAGGACGCGGCTGTGCTGCTGCTTGACGCCGACGGGGCGCAGTCATTGGCGACCGGACTGGCCGGCGGCACCGCCACGGTCACCTCGGTCGAGGAGAAGCCGTACACCCGTCGGCCCTACGCACCGTTCATGACCTCGACGCTGCAGCAGGAAGCAGGTCGCAAGTTCAGCTTCTCCACCGAGCGGACGATGCGGACGGCCCAAAAGCTGTACGAGGGCGGCTACATCACCTACATGCGGACCGACTCGACGACGCTCAGCCAGACAGCGTTGAACGCCGCTCGAACGCAGGCCCGGGACCTGTACGGCGCGGAGTACGTGCCGCAGGCGCCACGGCAGTACACCAAGAAGGTGAAGAACGCCCAGGAGGCGCACGAGGCTATCCGGCCGTCCGGCGAGCAGTTCCGCACGCCGGGAGAGCTGGCGAGCCAACTCAGCGGCGATGAGTTCCGGCTCTACGAAATGATCTGGCAGCGCACCATCGCCTCGCAGATGGTGGACGCAAGGGGACTGAGCCTGCAGGTCAGGATCGCCGCCACCACGTCGGCGCAGACCGGACCGGTCGAATGCGTCTTCAATGCCTCGGGCCGGACCATCACCTTCCCGGGCTTCCTCCGCGCGTACGTCGAGGCAGTGGACGCCGAGGCCGGTGGGGAGGCCGACGATGCCGAGAAGCGGCTGCCGAAGCTGGAGGGCGGCCAGACGCTGGACACCAGAGAGCTGACTCCCGGCTCGCACAGCACCTCACCGCCTGCGCGCTATACCGAGCCGAGCCTGATCAAGGCGATGGAGGATCTGGGCATCGGCCGGCCGTCCACCTACGCCGCCATCATCCGCACCATCACCGACCGCGGTTATGTCTGGCGCAAGGGTCAGGCGTTGGTGCCGAGCTGGGTCGCCTTCGCCGTGGTCGGGCTGCTCGAGCAGCACTTCGGCCGGTTGGTCGATTACAACTTCACCGCGGCCATGGAGGACGAGCTCGACGAGATCGCCGGCGGCCGGATGGGTCGCGTTCCGTGGCTGACCGCCTTCTACTTCGGTGGTGGCGCCGGCCCGGAGGCTGGCGTCGGCCCGACCGGCGGGCTGAAGAAGATGGTCAGCGAGAACCTGGAGGCGATCGACGCCCGCGAGGTGAACTCGCTGCCGCTGGTCAAGGATTCGCAGGGCCGGCAGGTGCTGGTGCGGGTTGGTAGGTACGGGCCGTATCTGGAGCGGCCGGTCGGTGACGGTTCGCTGACCGACGACGGCAAGGTGCAGACCGAGCGGGCGAACCTGCCCGACGAGCTGGCCCCCGACGAGGTGACAGCGGCCACCGTCGACGAGCTGTTCAGCAAGGCGGAGGCGGGCGACAAGGAGCTCGGCGCCGATCCGGCGAGCGGGCATGTCATCGTCGCCAGGGACGGGCGTTACGGACCGTATGTCACCGAGGTGCTGCCCGAGGATGCCGCGACAGACGGGGCGCCGAAGAAGAGCGCCAAGGCTGCCGTCAAACCCCGCACCGGATCGTTGTTCAAGTCGATGTCGCTGGAGACGGTCACGTTGCAGGACGCGCTGCGGCTGCTGTCATTGCCACGGGTGGTGGGCGCCGATCCGGCGTCGGGTGAGGAGATCACCGCGCAGAACGGCCGGTACGGGCCGTATCTGCGCAAGGGCGCCGACTCCAGGTCGCTGGCCGACGAGGAGCAGCTGTTCAGCGTCACCCTCGAGGAGGCGCTCGCCGTCTACGCGCAGCCGAAGACCCGTGGCCGCAGCGCCGCAGCCGTGCCCCCGCTGCGGGAACTCGGTGCCGACCCGGCTACCGACAAGCCGATGGTGATCAAGGACGGCCGGTTCGGGCCTTACGTCACCGACGGCGAGACCAACGCCTCGCTGCGCAAGGGCGACGAGGTCGACACGTTGACGATCGACCGCGGTGCCGAGCTGCTCGCCGAGCGGCGGGCTCGCGGGCCCGCTCCCAAGAAGGCAGCGGTGCGGAGAGCGCCGAGCAAGCCGAAGTCCAGCACTACCCGGACGGTGAAGAAGAAGGCGACGGCGAAGAAGTCCGGCGGCTAGGCCGGTCGTTGTTGCCACGGCCGGCCGGCCGTCCGGGTGACTGCTCTTCGTTGTCGAGCGGTTCAGGACCCGGCGGGAATCTCGGGCTCGGTGTCCCCGGCACCGCTGGCGCGGTCTCCTACGATCAAGCTATGACCTCACCGAGTGCTGGCACCGGCGGCGGTCGCTACGACCGGCCCGGCGACGCACTGACCGGAACGGACGGCACCGCCGACCCCATCGTGTACAT
>JALYXB010000261.1 GCA_030947305.1 Actinomycetota bacterium
GGCCGGCACCGAGAACAGCGCGGCGATGAAGAAGACCCAGCGCCAGGATTCCTGCGTCACCAGGAAGCCGGCCAGCGGCGGCCCGAACAGGGACGGACCCACCCAGGCGGCCGACGTCCAGACAAAAACCTTGGGGCGCAACGACTCGGGAAACGCGGCGGCGATGATCACATACACCGCGACGATCGCCAGACCGGTGCCAAGGCTCTGCACGGTTCTGCCGACGATCAGCAGCTGCATCGTGGGCGACGAACCAGCGACCAGCAGCCCGGCGACAAACAGGGTGATCCCGGTCAGCAGCACCACCCTTGGGCCACGGGTGTCCGCCCAGCTGCCGGCGCAAACCATCGCCACCACCGAGGCCGCCATCGGGATGGCGAAGGCCACCGGATAGCCGGCCAGGCCGTTCAGTCGGGCCGCCACGGTTGGCATCGCGGTCGACACGGCGATGGCTTCGAAGGCATTGAGAGTGATCAGCAGAACGATGCCGGCAACGGTGGCACGGCGGATCGGTGTCCAGCCGGCGCGGGCAATGGATGGAGTGTCGACCGGCATGATCCTCAGCCTAGAACCTCAAGTGAGGTTGAGAGCAATGCCTTACCCAGATCGTGCACCCGGCCGGTTGACCCTCAGCCCGGGAAAGCAGAAGTCCCGGTCCACTTCCCCGACAGAAGCGGAACCGGGACCACTACCCTTCTAACTGCCCGACAGGGCAAAAACGTTGCACCGCCGGACGATTCAGTTTCGGCGACTCACCCGTGCGCCGATCGTTGTGGGTCAGCCGATCTTGGGGTAGCTGCGCCGCCCGTTGACTGCCGTCCTGCTGCGGCCCTTGATCGAGCTGACCAGCCAGACGCCGCCGGCGATGAGGCCCACCCAGAACACCGTGCTGATCAGGAAATGGAACACCCAGCCGACCAATCCGAGCGCCACCCAGGCGACCAGGATGATGCCGGCGATCTTCAGGATCTTGTCCATGACTTCCATGCTCCTTGTCGGCCGGCGCTGGACGGATTCCTGCGTGCCGGTATGGATCCACAGTGCCACCGCCCGACGGCCGCTGCATCGGGTGCCGTCCCTGATCTTTCGATCAGGGTTTGCCCGGGATCGCGCGCCCGGCCGGCAGCACCCGTGACAGCACCAGATACAGCCCGGCGGCCAGAAGGAACCCGACGAAGAAGGTGATGTCGCCGAATTCCGGAACGTGTTTCGGCACAATTCCGACATACTTCTGCTGATTGGAGAACAGCAAAATTGATACCACCATGGCCACCAGCATCGCGATCGGGCCGGCCCAGTTCCGGTATTTGGTGTCGGTGGCGAGTGCCAGCACGTCGCGGTGCCGGCCGACGATCCAGTTGGCGAACACCACTCCCAGCCATAGCCCGATCCAGTAGGCGATCACCAGCAGGAAGGCCTCGTAACTCTGACCGGCGTTGTTCAGTCCGGTGAAGGCGACGACCAGTCCGATCAACGCGAACACTGCCGCAACGCTGGCCCGCGCCAGTCTGGTGGGCAGCCTAATGCCCAGTGCCATGAACGACATCGACCCGGAATAAACGTTGAGCGCGTTCGCCGCGATGGAGCCGACAGCGATGGCCAACAGCGTCAGCTTGCCGATCCAACCGGGCATCAGAGCGGTGTAGACACCGGGATCAACGGCAGCCGCCGCTGGTCCGACCGCCGTCACCATCGCCGCGCCGCCCAGCTCCAGCAACACGCAGGGCACGAAGACGCCAAGGCCGGCGAACAGCGCCACCGGCGGTTTGGCGGTGGTGGCCGGCAGGTAGCGGGTGTAGTCGGAAGCGTATGGATTCCAACCGGCCGCATAGCCGAAGGAGGCACCGACCATCAACAGGAAGGCGCCGGTCGTCGGTGTGCCACCGGTCCCGGCAGCGGACAGGTGTGCTTTGGACAGCACGACGATCAGCCCAATGACGAAGATGACGGCCAGCACCGGGAATACGTACCGTTCGAAGGCATGCACCAGGTTGTGGCCGGCCACCGCGAGCAACAGCATCATCGCCACCACGATCACCAGGCAGACGCCGCTCGGCAGCCCGCTGACCAGCGCGTGCAGGGCCAGCGCACCGCTCACGCTGTTCACGGCGAACCATCCGATGCCGGCGACTACGGCATTGATGCCGGCCGGTAGGATGTTGCCGAGGAAGCCAAACCCCAAGCGGGACAACACCATTTGGCATAGCCCGCTTTGTGGGCCCCAGGTCGACAGCAGTGCGTGGCTGATCGAACCAAGCGCACTTCCGACGACGATGGCGGCGACGCACTGCCAGAATGACAGCCCCCAGTACAAGACGCCGAGGATCCCGACACCGACGGTCGCGAACTCCAGATTGGGTGAGGTCCAGGTCCACAAGAGCCCGCCGGGGCGCCCGTGTCGCGCCTCCGCAGGGATCACCTCCACGCCGCCGGGCTCGACGGCGACGGTCCTGCTGCCGTAACTGGCCAGCGCCGCTTCAATGTCGGAATTGCTGGGTGTCGACTTGGTGAGCGGAGTCGTCATGCGATCAGTATGGCCGGGCTGCGGCATCGGTAGATTGCCGTTGTGTTACGACGCGCGGGTGGGGCAAGCTCAGGGCACCGAGCAGCTGGTGAGAACGATGCTGATGGCGGTAGCCGTACCGGTCACCGCCGTCGAGGTCCAGTTGCTTCCCACCGGCCCGACCGCTCGCAGCGAGAATTGACTGGTGCCGATGCTGAGCAGCCCGGAGAAGCTGATCGTCGTGACGGTCGGCCCCAGTGTTCCCGAACTGTTGGTGGCTCCGGTCAAAGTCCAGGCGTAGGCGGACCTGGTGACGCCACCGGTGGGATTCACCCAGCTGAATACCACCGGAGCAAGGTTTCCGGCGGTGCATTGCAGATTCACAGCCGGAAGCACGACCCCCGCCGTCAGGGTGCCTTGCGCATACTCCTGGTCATTCCAGCCGGCGACCGTTGGTGAGGTGGACTCCAGCATCCCGAACAGCAGCGACAGCCCGAGTGCGGCCAGCGCGGCCTTGCGGCGTACGGCTCGCATCATGACCGCGGCGCTGTCGGCCTGCGCCGCCGACCCAACGCCGAAAGGACCAGGCCGGTGACGATGGCAGCCAGCCCCAGCAGCAGTGGGAGGCGCACACCGGCGCCGACACCCGTGTACGGAAGCACGCCGCCGGGCTGGCTGACCACGGTGTCTCCGAAGCCCGTTGCGCCGATCCGGACGGTCGCCGAACGCCTCGGCGCCGCAGCCGCGCCAGCTGGCAGCAAGGCCTGGACTTGCAGCCACCGCTGGTCGCCGGAGGCCATCGAGCCGGCCGATCGCATTCCTCCCACATACTTCACAGCTGGTGCGGTCGGCAGCACAGTCGTGGCACCTGAGGCACAGCGGTCGTTCTGCCAACGCTGATCACAGGCGGCCACGCTGAGCTGTAGTCCGGTCGGTGACGAGGCAAGTGCGCCCGACACCAGCACGGACAGCTGCACGCGTCCCGGGTCCGGTGCCGCACTGGTGATTCCGACCTGCCAGAACACCGGCACCGCGGGTTCCATGTTTGCCATTGCCGCGTCGTCACCGATGGTCGTCAGGGTGATCACCCGGCCGTGGATCACCCGCTGTTGCGGCTCGCCGGCCGCAGCGGGCGCCGGGTGGGCCAAAGCAGCTGTGCCCACCAGCAGCGCAATCCCGGCCATCGACACAGCGGCGTTGCCCGAGCGGTGTCGGCCACGCCCAAGCCGACGCCCGCGCGAGGTGGCCGGCCCATCGCGTGGCCAGAACGCCCACATCACCAACAGCGCCGCGCCGATCGTGATGCCGCCCAGCACGAAGGGGTTTCCCATCCAGACGATGACCGTCGCCAGCTTCGGGATGGAGAACATCACGACGCGCACGGATTGCACCGGATAGGAGGTGGCGTCGTCGGAGGTGTTGGCGTCCCCGCGCAGGGTGAGGATCCGGGAGTCACCTGGACCTGCCTGGATCGCCCTGACCCGGTGCGTCACCGGCAGTAGGCCGACGCGGTTGACAGTCACCACGTCGCCGATGTGGATCTCCGCGGCCGGGATCTGGCGAACGATAGCCACCGAACCGGTCGGAATGGTCGGGCTCATCGAACCGGTGGAGAACATGATCAAGGTGATCTTGAAGATCCATGCCGCCAGGACCGCGACGATACAGATCACCCCGCCCAGCGCCGCCACGGTCAGCAGCGCGTTCCCCAACGCGGATCCCACCCGCCGGCCGGCCGGATGGCGCTCGGGGCGCTGTTCCGCGGTGGTCGTCATGGCATCTGTCCTGTCGGCGCGCTGGGCATCCGGGCGCATCGCTTCGTCCGGCCAGGAATCGGACGACGGAATCAGGTAGAGGTGGCCAGGAACTGCCAGGTCGCTGTTCCGCTCTGGCCCTGAACCAGACCGGCGCCGGCGGTCACCGCGAAACACATGAAGTAAGCGGCGCCCGGCGCCGCTGCCGTTGCGCCTTTGGCCAGCGCGAAGGTCGGTTGACTGCCGACAGAGTTCAGCGCGGTGCCGGCCGGCACCAATGCCGTACCACTACTGACGGCGGCTCCGTTGCAGGTGATGGAGGTGGTGGACACCAGGGTGTACGTCAGGTTGGTGACGACACCGGTGTTCGTGACGGCCTGCACCGCGACCGATGCACCGGTGGTGGTGCCGGCCGCCAACCGCACCGCGAACGGCGAGTAGACCGTCTGGCCAGGCGCCAGGTTGGTGGGGTTGACGGTGAACGGCAAGGTTACGGCGGCGGCGGGGGTCGGGTGGTCGGCCCACGCCGTTCCGTCGACGCTGCCCTCCATGTTGAAGGTGCCGGCGGCGAACGTACCTTGTGCATATTCCGAGTCGTTCCAGGCAGCCAACGTCACCACCGCACCGATGCCGAGCACCAGCCCAGCGGCCAGGATCGCGCGGATCTTGCGACGCCTGGTATGCCCGGCCGGGCCTGCTGGCTCGCTCGCTGCAACGAGCGGTGCACTGTTGTCTGTGTGAGTCACTGTGGCCCCTGATTCCTTGCCGCACGGCTTTTACCGTGAGGTATGCAAAGTTGGCGGAGCTAGATCCGTCCGCTTGGGGTATTTGACAGTGAGAATCGTCAGTGCGCAACTTCGGAGCGGGGAACTGATCCCTCTTGACGAAATCGTCACCCAATCGAGATGCACACCAGGCTTCGCTCCGAATAGGGGCTGCGGGCAACGCTAGGTCTGGCTGCGCTGCAAGTAGCGGCCAAGGCGGCGCAGCGCACCCCGGATCTCCGCCTCGCTGCCGGCGAAGGACATCCGGATGAAACGGTGGCCGTCGACCGGGTCGAAGTCGATGCCGGGTGCCACCGCGACACCACAGTCGGCCAAGAGCGCGGTGGCCCAGGCGGTGCTGTCGGCAGTCAGGTGCGAGACGTCGGCATAGAGGTAGAAGGCGCCGTCGGCGGGCGCCACCTTCTCGATGCCGAGTGCGGCCAGACCGTCGAGCAACACCTCCCTGTTCGCCGCATAGCGCACTACGTGGCCATCACACTCATCGGTGGCTGATAGCGCGGCGATGGCCGCCAGCTGCGAGACGGCCGGTGGGCAGATCGCCAGGTTGCCGGCCAGCGCATCCACCCTGCCGGCCAGGTCGGCGGGCACCAGCAGCCAGCCGATCCGCCAACCGGTCATCGAGAAGTACTTCGAGAAGCTGTTGACCACGAAGCCGGTGCGGTCGGTTGACCATGCGCATTCCTGCCGGACGGTGCCGAAGGTGATGCCGTGATAGATCTCGTCGGAAATCAGCCTGATGCCGTTCTCACCGCAATAGGTTGCTATCGCTGCCACTTCTGTCGGCGGCATCATGGAGCCCGTCGGGTTGGCCGGCGAGGCGACGACCATCCCGTCCAGCTCGATGCCGTCGACGGCCAACTGCTGCAGCATCGCTATGGTCGGCTGAAATCGGGTCGCTGCGCCGCACGGCAGGTCGACGACCTGGCAACCCAAGGCCCGCAACAGGTTTCGATATGCCGGATAACCGGGGCGGGCCATCGCGACCCGGTCTCCGGCGTCGAAAGCCGACAAGAACGCCAACACAAATCCGGATGACGATCCGGTGGTCGCGTACACATCAGTCGGGTCGACTTCCAGGCCGTAGCGCCGGTCGTATAACTGCGCGATGCCCGCCCGCAGCTCCGGCAGCCCTGGAGATTGGGTGTAGCCGAGTACCTGGCCGTCCAGCGCCATGTGTACCGCGTCCAGCGCGGCCTTGGGCGCCGGGGTCGACGGCTGGCCGGCAATGAGCCCGAAGATGTCCTCGCCAGCGTCCCGGCGGACCTCTGCGGCCGCCAGCACCTGCATGACATAGAACGGATCGACATCACTACGCGCGCTGGGAGAGAACCCTGCGGTGGGCACGGGTACCTCGGGTCAGCGACTGGCGCGGACGGCGGACGGAGCCGGCATCGGCTGCGCCCGCCCCGCATCGGCCGGCAACACTGTGCTGCTCGGGTCCTGCTGGTCGCCCTGCTCCGGAGGTTCGTTCTGCGGCGGGGCCGCGGCTATCTGTGCTCTGGCGCCGCCGGCCAACCGCCTGGACAGCGTACCGACCGGAAGGTTCAGCGCCAGGGCCTGCTCCTCGTTCAGCGGCACATACTCATGCCTGCCGAAACGCATCTTCTTGGTGTGTTCCAGCGAGTCCTCGATCAACATGCGGTTGGTGCGGATCAGGTCGGCGGTGATGCCGATGACGACCATCAGGAACGCCAGGATCAGCGAGACGGCCCCGACGATGATCGACTGCACGTGCTCGCCGCCCGCGCCGGTCCACCGCAAGATGCCGAACCTGGCGAAGAAGAAGATTCCGAGTGCCGCGAAGATGCCGCCGAACAACGAGAAGATCGCGTAGGGCTTGTACATGATGTACGCCCGGATGATGGCTCCGGCGGACTTCATCATGTGCTCGCGCATCGAGCCGAACAGCCGCGATTCCCTGGTCTTCGGGTTGGTCCTCACCGGCACGCTGGTGATCGCCAACTTCTTGTTGCCGGCCTGGATGATCGTCTCCATGCAGTAGCTGAACCTGGTGATGGTGTTCAGCAACATCAGGCTGTCGCGGGAGTAGGCGCGGAACCCGGACGCGGCGTCGGGCAGCTTGGTGCCGGCGGCCCTGTTCACCACGCCGGACCCGAACTTCTGCATCTGCACCTTGAACTTCGAGAAGTGCTCGATCTCGGCGACCTGACGGTCGCCGATGGTGATCTCGGCCCTGCCTTCGAGGATCGGCGTCACCAACTCGCCGATCATCTGCTGCGGATACTGGTTGTCGCCGTCGGTGTTGACGACGATGTCGGCCCCGAGCTCGAGGGCCCGCTGGACGCCGTCATGAAAGGACCGGCCGAGACCACGATTACGGGCGTGCCGGACGAAATGGGTGACGCCGTATTCCTTGGCGACCTCGATGGTGCGGTCTGTCGACCCATCGTCGATCACCAGGACGATGATCTCGTCGATGCCGTCAATCTGCTTCGGGATCGTCGAGAGCACCATGGGCAGCGTCTCTTCTTCGTTGAGACACGGGATCTGCACGACCAAGCGCACCGGCTGGACCTTCGTTTCCGTCGTCGGACTTTTGCTGAAAAGAATCCGCATCGAGGATACGCCCCGCCGGCGGTCACCCTGGGCATCCGGCAGACGCCGGGTGTCAGTGAGGAGCCCGAGCCAGCGGCTGATCAGCCCTTGACGGCGCCGCCGCCCGCTCCCCGGATGAAGTACCGCTGGAAGATGAAGAAGACCAGCGCCACCGGGATCGTCATCAGTAGCCCGGCCGCCATCTTGATCGGGAAATCGGCCGATCCGCCCAGTGCGCCGGACGCCAGCGAGGCAACGCCGGTTGTCAGGGTGTTCAGATTCGGGTCCAGCCGCGAGATCAGGAAGTGCGGCAATTCGTTCCAGGAACCCTGGAACGACAGGATCGTCAGGGTGATCAGCGCCGGCCGCGCCATCGGCAGCACCACCGACCAGTAGGTGCGGAAGATTCCGGCGCCGTCGATCCTGGCCGCCTCCTCCACCTCCAGCGGAATGGAGATGAAGAACTGCCGCATGATGAACACCCCGGCGGCGTCCACCAGCAGCGGCACGATCATCCCGAAGTAGTTGTCGAACATGTGCAGCTGCACCAGCACCAGGTACTTCGGGATGAACAACACCACGCCAGGAACGGCCATCACGGTGATCAGCACCCCGCCGATGGCCCGCCGCCCGACGAAATGCAGCCGGGCCAATGCGTAGCCGGCCAGCGAATCGAAGAACACCCTGCCGACGGTGACGCACGCGGTGATGAAGGCCGAGTTCACGAACCATCGCGGGAAGTTTTGCGCGGCCAGCCGGTGAAAGGCGTCCGCAGTCCAGTTCTGCGGTATCGGGTTGAGCGGGTGGGAAGTGGCTTCGGCCGAGGTCTTGAACGACGTCCCGATCTGGATCAGGAATGGAAAGATGTACAGCAGCGCGAAGAAGATCAGCACCAGATAGGTCAGCCACAGCCAATTGCGGCGGCGGGCCGGTTGCTGCTCGGCAGCGGGGGCAGGTCCGGTCAGCTCACGCCCGGACGGAGTCAGCGTGGTGGTCATGATCCGTCCTTGGTGGCCATGCCGTCGGACCAACTGGTGATCCGGCGTCTACGGGGCAGCGTCTTTCGATCGCGCATGATGAGTCGCTGGAAGAGGCTGAAGATCACGATGATGACGAACAAGATGAAGGCGATAGCTGCGCCCTGCCCCCATTTTCCGTCCTTGAACGAGGTCTGATAGCTCAGGAAGGCGGGCGTCAGGGTGGTCTTGGACGGGCCGCCCTGACTGATGATGTAAATCTGGTCGAACACCTGCCAGGTGCCGATCAACCCGAGGGTGATCACCAGGAACAGCGCCGGCTTCAGCGCCGGCAGTGTCACACTGCGGAAGGTCTGCCAGCTGCTGGCCCCGTCGACCGACGCCGCTTCCTCCACATCGACGGGAATGTCCTGCAGCGCGGCAAGGAACATCAACATGAAGGTGCCACCGGTGGTCCAGATAGCCAGAATCATGATGGCGCACATGGCGATCGACGGTCCGCTGACCCACTGCCACCAGGTCAAACCGAGGAACGAGTGCCCTATCAGCCATCCTGGCGGATTCGACGAGTCGACACCCAGCGCGCTCAGCAGCAACTGCAACACTCCGCGCGGGTCGGCGAACCAGTTGGGTCCGTGGATGCCGAACCAGGCGAGCAAGGCGTTGACAACCCCGCTGGC
>JALYXB010000267.1 GCA_030947305.1 Actinomycetota bacterium
TGCCCGACCGGCCAAAAGGCTCAGCGGACCTCGACGATCGCCTCGACCTCGACGGGTGCCCCCAGCGGCAGCTCGGCAACGCCGATAGCCGAGCGTGCGTGCCGACCGGCGTCACCGAGCACCTCGACCAACAGGTCGGACACCCCGTTGACCACACCCGGCTGGCCGGTGAAGCCTTCGGCAGAGGCGACGAAGCCGACCACCTTCACCACCCGCACCACGTTGTCCAACCCGACCTCGGCGTCGATGGCGGCCAGCAGATTGAGCCCGGCCTGCCTGGCGATCGATTTGCCCTCTTCCGGCGACACCTCACCGCCTACCTTGCCGGTGGCCACCAGTTGGCCGTCGGCGAACGGCAGCTGACCGGCGGTGTAGACGTAACGGCCGGTGCGCACGGTGGGTAGGTAGGAGCCGGCGGCCGCGGCCACCGCTGGCAGCGCGATGCCCAACTCCGCGAGCCGATCGGCGACGCTCGTCACTTTTCGCGCTTCAGGTAGGCGACCAGCTGCTCCGGGTTCGGGCCGGGGATGACGGCAACCAACTCCCAGCCGTCCTCACCCCAGCTGTCGAGGATCTGCTTGGTGGCGTGGGTGAGCAGCGGCACGGTCGAGTATTCCCAGGCGCGCCTGGCTGGTGAGGAGGTCATGGCGATCACTGTAGGACCGGTGGCGCCGCCACCGGACGTCAGGTCAGTCGTGACCGACACACAGTTGCCGGGCCATAATCTGGACCCATGCAGTGGTGGCGCTGGCTGGCGGCGACGGTGGAGGCAGCTCTGTTGGTGGTTCTGTTGCTGCTGTGGTTCGACACGCTGCGGGAAAAACCTGGCTGGACCATTGCCAAGGCGGCGCAACGGCCTGCGATCGGGTCGGTGATCGTGCCGATCGGATTCGGGCTGGTGCTGCTGCTGCCACTGTGGATCGGGCTGGTGTTGATCGCTATTCCCGCGATCGCCGTTGGCGCGATGGCGTTGGCGAGCTGATGACGAACATCGGCAAGGCCAGCGAGCGGCAGGACACCCTCACCGGTTGGCCGGCCGCCTGCGCACATGCCAGGCTGCATGTCGTCACCGGAAAGGGCGGGACAGGCAAGACAACCGTTGCCGGCGCGCTGGCACTGGCGTTGGCCGTCGCCGGTCGCCGGGTGCTGTTGGTGGAGGTCGAGGAGCGTCAGGGCATCGCCAGGCTGTTCGATCTGCCGCCGCTGCCTTACGTCGAGACCAGGATTGCCGTCGCGGCCGGCGGGGGCGAGGTGCGAGCGCTGGCGGTGGACGTCGAGGCGGCGCTGCTCGAGTATTTTCAGCTGTTCTACAACCTCGGCATCGCCGGCAGGGCGCTGAAGCGGATGGGTGCGGTCGAATTCGCCACCACCCTGGCCCCTGGGCTGCGGGACGTACTGCTCACCGGCAAGGTGAAGGAGACGGTCACCAGGACGGCGAAGGACTCCCACCGCGTCTACGACGCCGTCGTGGTCGATGCACCGCCGACCGGCCGGATCGTCACCTTCCTGAATGTGACGGTAGCGATGGCCGAACTTGCCCAGCGCGGGCCGATCCGCAATCAGGCCGAAGGCGTTGCCGGACTGCTGCATTCGCCGAAAACGGTGGTGCACCTGGTGACGCTGCTTGAGGAGATGCCCGTTACCGAGACGCTGCAGGCGATCACCCAGTTGCGGGGCGCCGGCCTTCCGGTCGGCTCGGTGGTGGTGAACGCCGTCACCGATCCGTTGCTGCCACCGGGCGAGCTGGCCGCGGCCGGTGCCGGAAACCTCGACATCGCCTCGGTGGCAAAGGGTATGGCGCGTGCCGGGATAGAAGCGGACGCAGCGGCGGTGGCCGGTCTTGTCCGGCAGGCGGGCGAACACGCCGAGCGCGTCACCAAGGAATACGACCTGGAGTCGGAGCTGGCGGGGGCGGGTGTCCCGATGATGACCCTGCCACGGCTGGTGGACGGGATCGATCTTGGTGCCCTGTATGAGTTGTCGGCGATGCTCATTGAGCAAGGTGTTGCGCTCGGCGGTGAGCAGCAATGACCGAACTCGACCTACGGTCGCTGGTCGCCGACACCGCCACCAAGGTAGTGGTGACCTGCGGCTCCGGGGGTGTCGGTAAGACGACAACGGCCGCGGCGCTTGCGGTGGCAGCCGCCGACGCCGGCCGAAAGGTGGCCGTGCTCACCATTGATCCGGCCCGCCGACTCGCCCAGTCGTTGGGACTGCAGGAGCTGGACAACACCCCCCGCCGGGTTGATATCGACACCGCCGGTGAGTTGTGGGCGATGATGCTGGACACCAGCCGCACGTTCGATGAAATGGTGTTGGCCCATTCGACGCGGGATCGGGCCGAAAAAATCTTCGCAAATCCCTTCTACCGCACCATTTCCACCTCGTTCTCCGGCACTCAGGAGTACATGGCGATGGAGAAGCTGGGGGCGCTGGCCACCACAGGTGAGTATGACCTGATCCTTGTCGACACCCCACCTAGCCGATCCGCACTGGATTTTCTTGATGCGCCGCAACGGCTTTCGTCGTTCCTCGACGGCCGGATGATCCGGTTGATGGTGACGCCTGGCCGCGGAGTGATGAAGCTGGTCGGAGCCGGGTTCGCACTGTTCGCCAGGGCGGTGCGAACGGTGATAGGCGGCCAGATGCTGACCGATGCCACCCAATTCGTGCACCTGTTCGAAGATCTGTTCGGTGGATTTCGGGAGCGGGCAGAGGCGACCCAGCGATTGCTGCGGCGGCCGGGAACAGCCTTCGTCGTGGTAGCCATCTGCGAAGCCGAGGCGATCAGGGAGGCGTCCTACTTCGCAGATCGGTTACGGGCCGATGAGATGCCACTTGCCGGCCTGGTGCTCAATCGCACCCACCCGCTGCTGGCCGAATTGTCGGGGCTGTCGCCGGCGGCGGTGGATGCTACCGCCCGGAAGATCGCCGACACCGATCCGCTCACCGCGGGTGTACTCGCCGTGCACGGTCGTCGGCTGGCAATTCACGGCGAGGAGAAACGGATGCTGGCGCGGGTGAAGGGTGCCCATCCCGATCTGCCGATTCGGCAAATTCCGGCGCTACCCACCGATGTGCACGACGTCGACGGTCTGCGCGCGCTGTGCATGCTGATGGGTTAGCCCGGTCAGCCGGCGGTGGCCGCAGTGGAGGCCCGCCAGGATTCGGTGAGCGCGTCCAGCCAGCTGGTGACCTGCGGGCTCTTGCGCAGGATTGCCCTGCGTTGCCGCTCGGTCAACCCTCCCCACACCCCGAATTCCACCCGATTGTCCAATGCGTCTGCCAGGCACTGGAGCTTGACAGGGCAACCGTGACACATTTTTGCCGCGTCGCGCTGCGCGGCACCGGTGACGAACAGCAGGTCTGGTTCCTGATTCGCGCAGACGGCCCGCGTGGTCCAGTCGGGCTCGGTGCCCGCCGACCTGCGCCGCAGCAGCACCTCAAGGCCGCCGGACGATGAGGTCCATTCGGTGCTGTCGGTGGTCGTCCCACTGGCCGGGACGACGTGCAGGCCTGGTGCTGTCATCGTCGTGGTCCCCTTCATCAGCCGGGCGATGAGCCCGATCGAGGCGATCCACCCCTCTGACCGCTCGGCCATACGACGCAGGCATCCTCCTGCTCGTTCCCCGGCGATCGCGGAGCCAACGGGCCCGTCACCACACTGCGGGTGACAGCTCGCAACGGCGGCGGCAAAGCCGCAGGTCACGGCCGCTCCGATGGGGTCCAGGTAGCCTTTCCACTCGTGCGGGTGATGAGTGGTATCGGACGGCTTCTGGTGGCTACCTTCCTGGCCGGCGTACTGGTGGCCGCACTGATGATGCCGTACTTCCTCGGGATGGGCCTGGCCGCGAACGAGGTGACCGGTGCGATCGCCGACGTCCAGGCCAACGATTTCGACGCCCCGCCCGCACAGCGCAGTGTGATCGAGGACGACACCGGCAAACCACTGACATATGTGTACAGCCAGGACAGGCAGATCGTTCCGTTGTCGAGCATCAGCGAGTACCTGCAAAAGGGCGTGTTGGCGATCGAGGACCACCGCTACTACAAGCACTCGGGTGTTGACTGGACCGGCACCTTACGCGCCCTGCTCAAGACGCAGTCGGGAGCGACTCAGGGCGGCTCGACCATCACCCAGCAGTACGTCAAGAACTACCTGTTCCTGGTCAAGGCACAGACCGATGCGGACAGGGCGGCCGCTATCGAACAGACGCCCATTCGCAAGCTCCGCGAGGCGAAGCTGGCGCTCCAACTGAACCTGAAATACTCGAAGGATGACGTGCTTGCCCGCTACCTGAACCTGGTGGCATTCGGCCCATCGACCTACGGTGCGCAGGCGTCGGCCCAACACTTCTTCGGTGTCGATGCCAGCGACCTGACACTTCCGCAGGCCGCGCTGATGGCCGGCATGGTCAACAATCCGAACAAGTTCAACCCGATCACCCATTCGGCTACCGCCCTGGCCAGGCGCAATCAAGTGCTGGCGGCGATGGTGACCTGGGGTGCCATCTCGGCGAAGGTGGCCAAGCAGGCCGAGAAGGCGCCGCTGGGGCTGAATCCCACCAGGACCCCGAACGGCTGCCTGGATCAGGCCGCGACCAAGGTCACCACCAACGGCTACTACTGCCAGTACGTACTGGACTACCTGTCCAACAACGGCCTGGACTACAGCAAGTTGGCCACCGGTGGCTACACCATCAAGACGAATCTCGATCCGCGGGCGATGAACGACGCCAAGACCTCGGTCGACAACAATGCCAGCCCGACGGCGAACAAACGCATCGCGAATGTGATGGCGATCATTCAGCCCGGAACCTCGACCCGCCGAGTAGTGGCGATGGTGGCCAATCACCCGTTCGGTTCGAAGGCCAACATCGGGCAGACGGAACAACGGCTCACCACCACCTTCGCGCCGCTGGGAGCCGGCTCGACGTTCAAAGTCTTCACCGCTGCCGCAGCCCTGCAGCTGGGGATGGGCGTGCAGAATCAGCTGGCCGTGCCCGTTACCTACACCTCACCGTTGGCGCCCAGCCACAAGTTCACCAATCCCGAGGCCTTCCCGCCATCGATAACGATGGCACAGGCGCTGGCCGAGTCGCCGAACACCGCGTTCGTGGCGCTGGAGGATCAGGTCGGTCTGGACAAGGTGGTGCAAATGGGCGTCCAGCTGGGGTTGCGGGGCTACAACTACGACGCCGGGGTTGTCTCACCGCAATTCGCCGGCTCCGGCGACTCGTATGCCAACGAGGTGGTGCGGCAGAAGATCGCCTCCTTCACCCTCGGGGTCACGCCGGTCAGCCCATTGGAGTTGGCCAACGTCGGTGCCACCCTTGACTCCAGCGGCACCTGGTGTCCTCCGTCGCCGGTGGATACCGTCTTCGACCGCAACAACAAGCCGACGACGCTGAAGACCGCAACCTGCGAGCAGGTGATCCCGGCGTCGCTGGCCAGCACTCTGTCCCGGGCGATGGAGGGCGATCTGCAGTCCGTCAAGGGCACCGGCCACGCGTCGGCACAGAAAGCCGGCTGGACGCGGATCGCCGCCGGCAAGACCGGCACCACCCAGGACTACAAGTCCTCCGCCTACCTCGGTTTCACCCCGCAGTACGCCGGGGCGGTGATGGTGTGGGACTACCTGCCGCGGCCGATGTCGATCTGCGTCAACCCGCTGCGGTCCTGCACCACCGCGGACGCCGAGTCCAAGATTGCCACCGGGAACGGCGGGATGGCTGGTGGCAGTACTCCGGCAGCGACCTGGCTGGACGCCATGAATGCGCTGCTCAAGGGAGTGCCGGAGCAGGACTTCGGGCAGGACGACGCGGTGTACGTCAGCGGCAAGGCGACCAACCAGGTGCCCGACGTGATCGGGGAGTCGGTGCAGCAGGCGACGGCGAACCTGCAGCAGCACGGATTCCAGGTCAAATCGCAGGCGGTGACCGGTTCCGGGGGTGCCATCAACGTGGTGGTCGGCCAGTCACCAGGCCCGAACCAAGCGGCATTGCCGGGCATCACGGTCAATATCGGCGTCAGCACCGGCGGCGGCTGACGGTGGGAGTGGCCGGCAATACGCTCGGCGTGCTCGCCGCAACGGGTGCAGCAACGACCGGGTGGGCCTTGGGGATTGAGCCACGGATGTTCGCACTGCGCAGGGTGAGATTGCCCGTGCTGACCGCTGGATCGTGGCCGATCAGGGTGTTGCACGTCTCCGATCTGCACATCGTACCCGGACAACAACGCAAAATACGGTGGGTGTCCGCACTCGCCGATCTTCGCCCAGACCTGGTCATCAACACCGGAGACACGTTGTCGCACAAGGACTCTGTGCCGATCGCGCTGGCCGCGTTCGGAGGCTTGCTCGACCTGCCAGGGGTTTTCGTGATGGGCAACAACGACTATTTGGCGCCGATCGTCAAGTCGCCGCATCACTACTTTCTCGGTGACAACCCGCGACGGGCAAGGATTCCGCTGCCCTGGCGGGATCTGCGGGCGGCACAACTGGAGCACGGCTGGGTGGACCTCGACAACACCAAAACGTCACTGGAAATTCGGGGTCAGCGCATCGCGCTGGCCGGGGTTGACGATCCGTACACCAGACGCGATCGCTACCCGTCGATCTCCGGGCCAGCGGACTCCGACGCGGTGGTGCGCATCGGCGTGTTGCACGCCCCCGAGCCACGGGTGCTGGACCTGTTCGCCGCCGACCGCTACGACCTGCTGCTGGCCGGTCACACGCACGGTGGCCAGGCCAGAATCCCCGGTATCGGTGCACTCACCACCAACTGCAGCCTCGACCGATCGCGGGCCCGTGGACCCTCTCGCTGGGGGGCATCGACCTGGTTGCACGTCTCTGCGGGGCTCGGCCACAGTCCGTTCATGCCGTTGCGGTTCTGCTGTCGGCCAGAGGCGACGCTGCTGACGCTGATGCCGCGAGAATGAGGACCTGGATCCCCGGGGGTGGCGGCTGTGATTCCGGCCGTCCCGGCACCGGTTATCTGCGCCCGGTAACTGCGCCGACCTGGGCTTCGACCAGATCGGTAGCGAGCTCGCCGTTGCCAACCGATGCCGCGCTCGCCGCGAGCCGCTGTGCGGCCGTCCTGAAACGCCCGTCAGCGATAACGGTCTGGACGGCTTGGGACAGCGCCTCGGGGGCGGAGTCCTTGCCGACCATCAGCCCGGCGCCGAGTTCCTGGACGCGTGCTGCGTTCAGCGGCTGGTCTCGTCCCTGCGGCACGCAGACCATGGGGACACCCGCTGCGAGCGCCGTGCTGACCGTGCTCATTCCGGCATGCGTGATGACGGCGGCCATCTGCGGCAGCAGCGCTTCGTGAGGGAGGTACTCGCACACGGTCACGTTGCGCGGGGCGCTCACCGCCTCCGGCGCCAGCACGCCGCCCAGGGTCAATAGGACTCGGATCGGCAGGGACTCGAGCGCGCCCAGCAGCCCGGGCAGCGCCTCTGCCTGACCCTGCAGGGTCGTGCTCAAGCTGACCAGCACCCATGGATTGCCTGCCTTGGCGAGCAAGGTGGCAATGGCCGAGTCGACGGGCTCGGCGCCGCCGGGGCGGAGCACCGCACCCACACAGGTGACACCGTCTCGCACCAGTTCGGGGGGGTCGAAGCCGGGCGGCTGCGCTGCGAGCACGCACTGGGCGGCATCGAGCAGGGCACCGACATCGGTCCCGAGTACCTCGCTACCCCACTCGTTGACGAACGGCGCGTAGCGCACGTGCACCAGTGAGACCACCGGCAGCCCCATCCGATAGCCGGCGAGGTGGCCAGCGGTCAGCATGCAGTCGATCACCAGAACATCGGCGCCGAACGACCCCGCTTCGGCAGCGACGTCGGACTGGGTCTCGGCACCGAACAATGCCGCCGAGATCCGGTCCCAGCCGTCCTCGTGTCGCAGGTCGGAGGGCCACGGCGCGACCGAGGGGTAGGTGGTGAACTCGAGGCCGGCGCTGGCCGCACGCGCCTTCATCGAGGCCCAGCCCATCATTCGCACCCGATGCCCGCGACGGACCAGGCGTGCGCCCAAGTTGAACGCCGACGGCGTATTGCCGCCACCATCCCACGACAGGATCAGCACGCGGCTCATGACGTTGGCTTCACGTTCTGATTGCGGCGGAACAGGTTCGTAGGGTCGTAGACGCGCTTGAGGCGCGCCAGCCGGTCGTAGATGTGACTGCCGTAGGCACTGCGCCCTTGATCGGCCTCGGCGTCGAAGTTGACGTAGCTGCTGCCCAACGAGACAGGGGCGAGCGCGGCCGATGCCGTGCGGACAGCAGAGATGTGCGTCGCGTCTTCGGATGGGTCGGTCCACGTCCCGATCAAGTTGTATGTGTAGCCGGCCGCCCGGCCGCTGAAGGATGACGCCCCGGCGCCGACCCGACCGACCGCGCCGCCCATCTGGTGGAAGTGGATCTGCGACATCGGCGACCGCATCTGGGCCGCCTGGTCGAGTGCCACTGAGATGACCTCGTCGCTGAGATCCGCGACGAAACCACCACGGAAGTAGTTGCGCAAGCCGTAGGGCGCTCCGCCGTCGAGCATGCCCTGCAGCGCCGGGTAGGGCATCGGCCCGAACAGGTCCACGACTGGTTCGAGGGCCCGCAGCGGCCCGAGCGCCGCCATTCCTGCTGTCAGATCGTCCCCGCACCAGCAGCCGACGAGCGAGATGACGCGCTTGCCCACCAGGTCGGCCGGCACGAACGGCTCGGGTGGCGCGCAGTTGATCGCCGCGAGCAGCGCCGCCTCGTCCGGCGCGTCAACGGCCCACTCGCGCAGGGCGCGCAGCACTTCTTCAGCGCGGTCGAACGGGAACATCAACAGGCCGCCGAGCACGGTCGACACCGGATGCAGGTCGAACACGAATCGCGTCACGATGCCGAAGTTGCCACCGCCACCGCGCAGACCCCAGAGCAGATCCTCGTCGGCATCGATCACCTCGCCGTCGGCGGTCACAACTTGCGCCGAGCGCAGGTTGTCGCACGCGAGCCCGTACTTGCGCTGTAACCATCCGATGCCCCCGCCCAGGGTCAGCCCGGCGACACCGGTGGACGAGATCAACCCGCCGGTGCTCGCCAGGCCGTGCGCCCCGGTCGCCGCGTCGAAGTCGGCCCAGGTCGCGCCGGGATCGACGACTGCCAACCGGCGGCCCACGTCCACCGCGACCCCCCGCCACCCGGTCAGGTCGATCACCACACCGTCCTCGCAGGTGCAGAAGCCGGCGACGCTGTGGCTGCCGGCCCGCACCGCCAGCGGCACCCCGGCGGTGCGGGTCAGCCTCACCGCAGCAACGACGTTGGCGGCGCTGCGGCAATGAGCGATCAACGCTGGCCGTGCGTCTATCGTGCCGTTCCACACGACCCGGGCCGCGTGGTAGCCCCGATCGCCGGGCACCGTAGTCGGGCCGTCGAATGTGGTGCCAAACGATGCCGCGATGAGCTCGTTGGACTTGGTCACGGTCTCCCCTTAGCTAGAAATTCGGTTAGGGGAAACGGTGGCCGCTTCGCCGCCGGCGCGCTATGCCGTGGAGTCACTGCCTGGATGTGCCGTTACGTCACACCGTCCTCGGCGGGCGGCAGCCGAGTGTCGCGGCGCGCCGGCAGCGGCCAGTCCCTGGCGAGTTCGCGGCGCAGCCGCTCCTCATCCACTAGCGCGTACCGTCCGTTCTCCTGGCGGATCGAACCCTTCGCCGCCAACGCCGACAGAGCCCGGTTCACGTTCTCGCGGCTGACCCCGACCATGGCCGCCAGCGTCGACTGCGAGATCTTCGGCGTGATCGACAACCCGGCCTGACGTTCCGGGCTGGAGTCGACGAGTTCGAGCAGCCGCAGGACGAGCCGATCGGTCAGCGAACGGCTCAGTAGCGACGAGATCATCGTCGTCTGCCACCGGGTGTCCGACGCCAGCCTCTCCAACACCCGATCCTTCACCGACGGGTGCCGGGCGATGAACGGCTCCAGCTCCCGACGGCCGAGTCTGATCACCACCGACGGCGCGACCGCTGTCACCTCGACGACCCGGCGATGGTCGACCGCGAAGAAGGCGGGCTCCCCGATCGTCATACCCGGCCCGTGCAGGAAGTGGACGACTTCTACGCCCTCCGCGTCCACCACAGAATCCTTCAACTCGCCGGTAAGGACCACATAGATCTCCTCTGCCGTGTCCCCCACCCTGAGCAGGCTTTCGCCCCGCACGAGCTGCCGTGTGGTGACGACAGCAACCAGGGCTTCTAGCTCACCAGGGGAAAGGTCCTCGAACAGGTAGGACCGGGCTAACCCGCCCGCCACGTCGTAGGAGCCGCGCACGATCCCCAGTATCCGCCCGACCCAAATGCAGCAGGCTCGCCGGCGCAAATCCTGGCCGAACCAATAAACCGGACATGGGGCCCTCGAAAAGCATGAGAGCCCCATGTCCGATTTGTCGGGGTGACAGGATTTGAATCTGTCACATGCCCATTTTCGGCATCCCCGACCGATCAGCACAGTTGCCGTCTGACCTGCCGATACCGCACACTGTAACCACAGACACGAGTGGACGCAAGATGACCCGGCTAGACTCATGCGATGGCACAAATCTGGCACGGGAAATAACAGGGCATGTCACGGTCACACCGATTCGGCTCGGTCCGGAAGCTACCGTCCGGCCGGTTTCAGGCCCGCTATACCCACGACGGCAGGGAGAAAAAGGCTTCGGTGACTTTTCCCGACGAGGAAGCCGCCGAACGCTGGCTCCCCACCCGCCGGACCGAGATCGACACCGGCGTGCAGCTGCTCGCCCGACCCAGGATCAAGGGTTCCTTGACTTTCGGTGAGTACGCAGCCCGATGGCTGCCCGCCCGGCGCACCCGCAACGGTGCCGAATTGAAGCCCCGAACAAAGGTGCTCTACCAACAGCAGCTAGACCGCGACCTGCTGCCGACCTTTGGTCGTAAGCCGCTCACCGCGATAACCATCGCCGACGTCACCGACTGGTTCAACGGCTACGACCAGAGCAAGCCGACCGCCCGCGCCCACGCCTTTGCATTGATCAAGGCGATCCTGAACAGCGCACTGCTGGAGCAACCGCCGCTGATCGACGCCAACCCAGCTCGGGTCAAACATGGGTCGCAGACCAACCGCCGGCACCGGATCAAGCCGGCCACCCCGGCCGAGCTAGCGGTCATCGTGGAGAACATGCCCGAGCGGCTGCGGGCTGCTGTCCTGATCGCAGCGTGGGGCGGGCTTCGCTTCGGTGAGATCTGCGAGCTCCGCCGGGGCGATATCGACGGTTCGGTGATCCACGTCGACCGCGCGGTTGTCCGGCT
>JALYXB010000019.1 GCA_030947305.1 Actinomycetota bacterium
AGTAGCGGCCGGGACCGACAGCCGCAGGCGGTTGGTCAGGTGCTGGCGATCTGGATGAGGTTGCCGCAGGTGTCGTCCAGGACTGCGGTCGTCACCAGGCCCATCTGCGCCGGCTCCTGGGTGAACACGACTCCGAGGGAGCGCAGGCGCTCCGCCTCGCTATGCACGTCGGCGACCGCGAATGAGGCGAATGGGATGCCATCGGCGACGAGAGCCTGCTTGAACGGCCGGGCGGCGGGGTGCTCGTCGGGCTCGAGGACGAGCTCGACGCCGTCCGGATTCTCGGGAGACACCACCGTGAGCCAGCGGTGCTCTCCCATCGGTACCTCGGTCTTCTTCTGAAAGCCCAGCACCTCGGTGTAGAAGCGCAGCGCCTTGTCCTGGTCGTCGACCAGCACACTGGTCAGGGCGATCCTCATGGCTTGTCCTCCCTGTGGCTCGGAAGCCACCGCTCGACGATGACGTGCAGCGGAGTCGTGTGCACGTGGTGGAACTTGTACCGACCCTGCCTGCGGGTGGTGACCAGGCCGGCGTCCTCGAGGACGGCGAGATGCTGGGAGACGGCCTGACGCGTGGAACCCAGTGCGTGCCGGCTGGCCAGCCGGGCGCACAGCTCGAACAGCGTCTGGCCGTCCCGGTCCAGCAGCTCGTCGAGGATCGCGCGCCGGGTCGGATCCGCGAGGGCCTTGAACACGTCACCCACGGCCACAGCATAGGCAAGCGCGTGCTTGCCCGCAACCGGCGGAGAGGCTGCTGCCTTCGGGCCGATCCAAGAACGGACCGGCGTCATCGCGGTGCACGAGTAGAGCTGGTCTTTCACCACCTGCAGGACAGGCGGACACAACCCGGTCGGCCGGATCGCCGACCATTATTCGGACAGGCTGGTGAGCGCTTCCAATGGTGCCAGTGGAACCAGCCCCTGTGCCTTGGACGCCAAAACAGAGTCGACGGTGACGAGGGCGTCGGCCTGAAGTGTGGTCACCGCAATGTATTCCGCGTCGTAGGTCGACTCCCAGCCCTGCTCGCGGGCGATCTTCCAGGCTGTCCGGCGCGATACTCGGTCACCGAGCAACCTCATCTTCAGCTCGGTAAGCCGTTCGTGTTGCTGAAGCGCCTGCGCCTCGGTGAGATCCCCGCGCCGGACAGCCTCGAGCAATAGCGAAAGTGCCTGCGAGCGAATGAGATTGGGTGCGACAAGTTGGTGCCGTGGTCCGATTGGAGCATCAGTGGCGACGAGGTGCAGTAGCGTCTGTGCGTCGATCACAAAACGAGTCATGCCGGCACCATAGCCAGCTCAGCCGGACTGCGCGAGGCCACCGGGACCATCTCGGCTGTCGGCGCGGCGGACGACGTTCCCGAAGCGAAACGAACCCGGGGGTCAATCAGAAGCGGGCGCTGTTCCCGGTTGTCCGGTCATCCGCGCCGTCCAGCGTTCTTCGACATGGCCGATCCGCCAGTAGACGCTCGCCCCGAGGAAGATCAGCACGAACATTCCGACGATGAGATACCCGACCGAGTCCAGGCTGAGATTGGCGATCCAGCCGGTGACCGCGTCCTTGAGGTTCATCTTCTGGTGAAGCAGCGACACGATCTCGATGCTGCCAATCAGCAGGGCCACCGCGACCGACAATCCGGTGGTGGTCAAGTTGTAGTACACCTTGCGGACCGGGCGGACGAACGCCCACTGGTATGCGGCGTGCATGAAGGCGCCGTCCAGGGTGTCGCACAGGCTCATTCCAGCCGCGAACAACAACGGCAGCACCATCACGGCGTACCAGGGCAGCCCGGTCGCGGCGCCGGCGCCGGCGAGTACCAACAACGAAATTTCAGTGGCCGTATCGAACCCCAACCCGAACAACACGCCGACCGGATACATCTGACCAGGCCTGGTGATGCGCTTCATCACCGGCCGCAGCAGCCTGGCGAAAAGGCCACGAGAGTTCAGCGCCTCCTCGAGTGCCTGCTCGTCCATACCGCCGTTGCGGGCGTCCCGCCAGACGCGTGCGATGCCGACCATAGCCACCAGATTGATGATGCCGATCAAGATCAAGAACACCCCTGAGACCAAAGTGCCGATGACGCCGAGGGTTTGGTGCGCCGAGGAATTGTCCGAGACCAGGCTGGAGGCAACCTTCGCGCCGATCGCCAGCAGCAGAGCCATCAGAAAGACGATGGTGGAGTGCCCGAGCGAGAAGAACAGCCCAACGGTGGTGGCTTTCCGGTTCTCGCCCACCAGCTTTCGTGTGGTGTTGTCGATGGCGGCGATGTGGTCGGCGTCGAATGCGTGACGCAATCCGAGCACGTAGGCGGTGACGGCCAGACCGATCCCGAATGCCCGTCCGTTGACCAGGTAGTGCCCAGGGATCACGAACGCGAAGAGCATCCCGAAGGCGAGCAGGTGCAGGGCAAGGACGACCCCGAGGGCACCGCTGGCTGTGCGCAGAACCGCAGCGGGACGGATGGTCGGCGGTGCTGCAGTCTCTGACTCGCGAACCGCCATGGTTGCCTCCGGGGTGCCTCGGTGACCGCACAGACGTGCGTCACCACCGTAGCGCCCATCTGGACATCGGAACAGATGCGCAGGTGACCTATTTGCCGGCGGCCTCGCCGGGTTCGATGGTCAGTGCGGCGGATGGAGCTCGGAGTGGCTGGCACCGACGGCATGCAGGACGTCGTGCACATCGGCGTCCACGATCGACCACCGGCGGTAGCGTCCATCTCGCTGGGCTCCGACCGCGCCGGCAATCCGCAGCCCGGACAGCGCGTGTGAGACGGCATTGTCGGTCATCCCAACGGCTTCGGCCAGCTCCCCGACGTTGAGGCCGGGCGCCCGGTGCAGGGCGAGCATGATTCGCAGCCGATTCACATCGCCGAGCAGGCCGAACCGGGCGGCCCAGGTCTCCGCCAGCGCGGTCTCTGTCTTGGTGGCATGCTTGGATGCGCCGACATCCTTGGCCCGCGCTCCCACCGTTGCGTCCATCAGCCCATCATCGCACCGTTGCTTGCAGCCGGGCCGGTCCAATGCGGCAGCTACACCTTGGCGGCCAGCGATACGATGGCCGCGGTGAAGCAGTCCATGGGCGGGGTCACCAGGCCGGCCCCCACTTGCCCGGTGCCGGCGACCTTACCGGCCATGCCAGTGTTGATCTGCGGCAGTATCGCCGTTCGAAGCACCCTCGTGACGTCGATACCCGTTGGGGCGCCACGGAATTCCAGGATCGGCACCGCGAAGGCGGGATTCTCCGTTTCGGTGATCTGATACATCCGCTGGGTCACCGCCAGCGCATCAGGAACGCCGCCGCCGACGAACTGGACGATGGCGGGGGCGGTTGCCATCACCATGCCGCCGATGCCCATGGTCTCGGTGATCGCCGAGTCTCCGATGTCAGGATTGGCGTCGTCGGGGCCGAAACCGGCCAGGAACAACCCCTGCGGGTAGTTGGCCGGACCGGTGAACCACTCGTCGCCGGTGCCGGAGACCCTGATGCCGAAATCGGTGCCGTTGCGGCACATTGCCGTCACCACGGTCGATCCGGGAATGTGCGCTGCCGCGTCCCCCATCAATTTGCCGCACGGCATCACCAGGTTGAGGAAGAAGTGGTCGTTACCGCCGATAAAAGCTGCCACCGCCGCGACGTCGCTGGTCGGCAGCCCTGAGGCAATCAGCGCGGGCAGGATCTCCCGCAGGAACATCAACGTACCTGCCCTGTTGCGGTTGTGTCCCTCGTCCCCCATCTGCACCATCTGCCCGACGATGGCGGTGATGTCGACGGGGGCCTTCTTCGCCACCTCGCGGACGGCGATGGCCAGCGCTGGTCCCAGCACGTCGGCCATCCAGCGCAGCCTGACGATCACTTCGTCGCCGAACGCGCCGTATCGCAGCACCTTGCCAAGGCCCTCGTTCAGAGAACAGTAAGCGACCCGGTTCGGCTGGTTCTGGTCCACGAGTTTGAACATCCACATGGACGGTGAGACCACGCCGGCCATCGGACCGACGGCCTGATGGGAGTGGCAAGGAGAGAACGAAACCTCATCTCCGGTAGCGAGTTTCGCTTCCGCCTCGGCGGCGTCGGAGGCCAGTCCTTCAAACAGCACGGCGCCGATCAGGGCGCCGCGGAGCGGTCCCGAGGCGCGCTCCCAGTTGATGGGTGGACCGGCGTGGAAGAACTGGCCCGCCGCCATCCCAAGGGCCTCGGAAGCCGGAACCACGTCCACCAGCACGGCGCGGACGCCGGTCATCCTGGCGGCGGCCTCTGCATTGGCGGCGGCCCGCCGCGGATCCGCCAGCACCAGGTCCAGGGCGGCGGTGACGGCGGCTGGATCGGCCGACGGCGTGCTGACCGGCGGCCGGAAGTCCACCTCGGTAACGGCGACAGCCTGGCCGCGAAGCGCGTCGGCCAGCAGGTCGACGCCCGCGGTGATGACGGACGGCGGCCCGGCAAGCAAGTCGCTGGCCATCAGCGCTCCCTCGGAGTGGGGTCGGCGCTGCCGATTGCCGCGCTACCGATGGCGATCGCTGCAGCTGCCCTGGCAGCCGCTGCGTTGGACAGGAATACCTGGGCGCCGGCCGCCACCAGCTCAGCGGCCTGTCGATCCCTGTCCTGCGGATCGCCGGCGGATCCACACAGCGAGACGACAACATCCAGTGGCCGATCGGCAGTGTTGGCCACCGCCAGCACCTGCTGAATCGCCGGCGCCAGTAGCGCTGCCGGATCTGCCTCGGCACAGAAGCCGAGCACCACATCCAGCAGCACCACTCGGACCTGCGGGTCGTCCGCCTGGTCCGCCAGCAGTTCCAGCTTGAGCGTGGGATCGATCATCGGGTGTGGCCGCCCGCTGGTGAACCTGTCGTCACCCAGGTCGACAATCACGGTGCCGAGGCCGGCCAGCTTCGGCAGCACCTGGCCGAGCGCCTCCGCGGGTAGCCCCAGCTCCGGCCGCAGCGGGATGTTCGACCTGATGCCGGTGCCCAGCGCTTCTTGGATCACCAGCATCGCCTCGTCGGCCAAAGTTCCACCGGAGAACAGGCCACGTAGTGCTCCACCGTGGTCGCCGGAGCCGTTGGACGGCAACGGTTTCGGCGGAGACCAGCAGGGCCATTCCGGAACGCGAATACCGAGAGTGGCCAGCACCCTCTCCGCCGCGCTGCTGATGTCCGGCTGGCCCGGCCCGAGCAGGATCGGCGTGACCGGAGTGGCCAGGGTCAGAGCGGCTTCGGTCACCCTCTTGCCGGTTGCCAGATGTGGTGGTTTGGAGATCAACACGATGTGCCCGGTGTTCGGATCGCGCTCCAGCAGCTCGAGGGCCGCCAACGCACTGCGTCCGCCGACCCGCTCCGACAGGTCCCGGCCACCGAGCCCGATCACCTGCGAGATGGCAACGCCGGCCTCGTCCAACAGACAGGTCAGCTGCTGCGCTCCGGTCCCGGACGCGGCGATCACCCCCACTCTTGTCCCGGCTGCAGCGCTGTGCGACAACACGTTGGCGAATCCAAGACCGACACCGCCGATTACCGCTGTGCCACAGTCGGGACCCATCACCATCACCCCAGCTTTGGCCGCAGCGTCCTTCAGGGCGATCTCGTGCTCCACCGGAACGTTGTCGGAGAAGATCATCACGTGCCGACCTGATTCGATGGCGTCCATCGCCTCGCCGAGGACGGCCGGGCCGGGGACGGATAACAGCACCAACGCCGCATCCGGCGCGAGCTGCGCCGCCGACCGGACCGTCCGCGGGGGTGGCGCGTTACCGAAGCCGGCACCGGTACGGCCGGCATCGGTTGCGGCCGTCAAGGCCAGATCGACCGCCGCCAGACCGGCATCGACTGACCGCTGGTCGGCGCCGCGCACGGCCACCAGCAGATCGTTGGGAACGATGCCGGTCGGGACTGAAAAGTTAAGCGCCACAGCCAGTTCAACATTCAATTCGGTGGCCATGCCCACCTGGGCGGCGCTCACCCCCTGGGTTCCTGAAACCGCCTGGGTGATGCGCATCAGCGTCACCGAATCGTGATAGATGCCGCGCCGCACCTCGACATGATCGGTCACTGGGCTACGCCTCCGATGGTCCCCAGCGCTGGCAGTCTTGCCAGCCCGCCGACTGGGCGGCCCCGTCGGATCGGGCGGAGTCCCATCAGCAGGCCGGTGGCCAGGTCGGCGCCCGAGGTGTGGCCGACGCCCAGCAGTTTGTCGATCGCCGCATGGAGCGGACCATGGCCGACGCATGGCAGAGTGCGGTGGATGGCTGTCAGCAGCCCCAACACCTCAGTTGATGCCTGGCCGGCGGCGGCCAGTCGCAGTAGATCAACTGAGAAGGACGTGGTGCGCTCGGCGGTGGCTTCCCAGTCGGACCCGATGGAGTGTCGAACCAGTTGCAGCAAAACCGCTTTGCCACTGGCACGAAGCCCGACCAGCAGGCCGGCCAACAGGTCGTCACCCCCTGGCGTCAGCCCGCTGCCAAGGCCGATCAGCCGGCGAACCGCGGCACCCGGCTCGGCGTCGACCACACCGACTGCCAGCAGCGACACCCGATCCGTTGGCACCCCGAGCTGCACCTTGGCCAGCCGGCAGGCCAGAGTTTCCAGCGCCGAGTTGCACGGTCGGATCGCCGGCACCGCCGTATGCCAGGTGCGGGCCAGCCGGTAGACCGCCTCACCCAGCACGATCTCCCTGCCGCCCACCGTCGCCGACCTTCCAGGATGCAGGCCGGCGAATGGCAACTCGGCGGCGGACACCGGTAGCCGAACGCCGTTGGGAACTCCGCTGGCCTGCTGACTGAGCAGCGACACGATGCGCGGGCCGGTCCCGCCGGCGGGTGCTACCCCCAGGACGGCGGCTGCCGAGAACACCGCCAGCACCGAGGCGCTGGTCCGTGGCCCGGTCAACAACGGAGTAAGTGGTGCCGCAGCGGCCACCGGGCAAGTCGTCACCCGCCCGACGCTAGACGCGCCGAACGAGCGGTCCCCATGACAAGATTTGACGACGGCGGGCCTGGGCGGCGGTGGAATCCGCTAACGGACGGCGGCAGTGCGAGTACTGCCAGCCAGGATCGGAGCACGCATGGTGAAGGCTGGACGGCAGGTGGCCCCGCTTGATCGGCACGACATGATCCGCGGCATCACCGTGCGGGAAGCGCTGGGCCTGTCGTCGTTGGCCGGGGTGAAGGTGCTCGCCGGTGAGGCCGGCCTCGGCCGGATGATCCGCTTCGTCAACATCATGGAAGTGCCCGACGTGCTGCCGTGGACCAGGGCAGACGAACTACTGCTGACCACCGGCTACCCTCTGCGAGCCACCCCGGAATCGCTGGACGATCTGGTGGTGGAGTTGCACCGCAATGGGCTGGCCGGGATCGCCATCAAACTGGGCAGGTACATCGATCAGCTGCCGTCCAAGATGCTCGCCGTCGCCGACCGGCGCGGATTTCCGGTGTTGCAGATTCCGGACGGCGTCGGGTTCGACGAGATCCTCAACCAGATCCTGTCCGAGGTGCTCGGCAGACAGGCCGCGGTGCTGGCGCGCGGCGCCCAAGCACACAACGAGCTGCTGCAGATCGTGTTACACGGCGGTGGGTTGCCGGAGGTGCTGCAGGCGCTGCCGAGCCAGCTCGGCGCAGCGGACCAGATCGCTTTGTTGCACATCGACCGCAGCGGCCGCGTCACCGTCCGAGCGGGCGCCGAGTGGCCGGACTCCGCGAGTGAATTGTTCGATCCGGACGGGCTCTTCCGGGCCACCGCGTTCCGTCACGGTGTGCATACCGTCGGCAATGCGAGCGTGTTGGTCGCCTCGGTGGTGGCGGCCGAGGATCAGGGCGATCTGGTCGCCGTGCGCACCGACACCGGCTGGGACGCGCAGGACGTGATCACCCTGGAACGCGGCGCCACCGTCGCTGCGCTGGTGGTGACCAGAGAGCTCGCGGTGGCAGCCGTTGAGGGTAAGTACCGCGGCGATTTCCTGCGGGACGTGCTGTCCGGGCGGGTGGCGTCGGAAGCTGCGGCCGCCGGCGCAAGGGGGTTCGGCTGGGACCTCACCGGACCGATGGTGGTGGTGGTGGCAGCGGGCGCCAGCCCGACCGTTGACGAATCTGTGCGCCGTCGCCGGGCCGAACAGCTGGCCGGTTCGTGGGCGTCATGGGTGCGGCGCTGGGATCCAGCTGCCGCGGTCGCGACTTTCGCCGCCGAAGCGGTGGCGGTACTGCACACCACGGATGCCTCGGCGCCCGGATCGAACAAGATCGCCGAACTGATGGGCGGC
>JALYXB010000071.1 GCA_030947305.1 Actinomycetota bacterium
CGCCACTCCCTCCATCCAGTCGGACTCGCCGTCGAAGGTGACGAAGGCGGTAATAATCACCGCGACCACCATCGAGATCACCAGCATCGGCGAGAAGACAAGGGTGAGGGTGGCGAAGCCGAGAACCTGCGACAGGATCACCAGCACCGGCACCAGCACCAGCGCGATCTGCAGCGGCGAGTTGATCACCACGCTGAAGGCGTATTCGCTGCGGCCGGCGCGGGCCAGCTGGATGCCCACCACATTCTCGATGGCGTTGCCGGCGATCGCCACCACCACCAGGCCCGCGAACACCTGTGAGATGTGCAGCGAGTCCATCGCCGGCTGCAGCGCACTGACGAACCAGTCCGAGACGAATGCCGCGGCAGCCGACGCCGCCGCCAACAGTCCGATCGCCAGCGTCAACGACCACCTGGCCGGCTCGCTCTTGGTCTTGTCGTCCTCGGCGGCGTTGCCTTTGCGCAGCGATGCCGGCAGCTGCAACAGGAACAGTGCGAGCAGCACGACCGCCACGATCAGCGACAGGGTGTTCTCGTGCCCGGCAGCCGGCGTGTGCACGTAGGAAGCCAGCGAAGGCACCACCATCGCCGACACGGCCAACACCAGCAGCACGATGATGCCGCGAGCCCGGCGCGAATCCAGTTGCTGGGTACCGTGTTTGATTCCGCCGGCGACGAAACACAGACCGAGTACCAGCAGCAGATTCGCCAGGATCGACCCGATCAGGGCGGCCTGCACCACCTTGACGAGGCCGGCCTTCAACGCGAACAGTCCAATAAACAGCTCAGGCAGGTTGCCGAGCGCCGACTGCAGCACACCTGTGGCGCCAGGGCCGAACCTGTCCCCCAGCTGATCGACGCTGCGGCCGACCAGCGCCGCCAACACCGTGACGGCCAGCGCCGAACACAGGAATGCCAGCACCGCCCCGCCACCGACGTAATGGGTAATACCGGCCAACGCGACCAGCACCACTGCGCCGCCGATGACGATCCGGTCGGAGCGGTTGAAGGTCGCGTTCGGGTGGGCAGGCGCAGTCGTAGTCACGGCGACCGATCGTGCCACCTCGATGGGTTGCACCACGACGCCGCCCCCACCCGTCCGCCGGTTTCCCGCCCGCTGTGGGACCCACCGCCTACCAGCTGCCCGTCACCCCACCGGCTGATCGGTCACCGCCCACTGGGCGGTAGGCCGGCCGAGCGAACGCCATTGCTGTTGACTCTGCGGTATGCGGGGCCAGCCCTGCGGCGAGTCTTCCCATCGCTCCTGGCGGCCGAAGACCGTGAGGTCAAGGAGGTGGTAGCTGCCGTCCATGGCCTCCGTGCCTCGATCGGTGGACCAGTACGTCTCGTAGGCGTGGTCCTCATCCCTCAGGTAACAAGCGATGAATCCGAACTCACGATCGGCGGTCAGGGCCGGGCTCTGCCGCGCCGAGTACCACGGCACCTGGTAGCCCAGGAAGTCCGCGTAGGGCTTGCTCTCCCCGTAGGTCCCCTCGCTGAGCACCGCGACGCTGACGTCGCGCTCGTGCAGGTACTCGAGCTGTTGCAGGTGGGAGGAGCTGAACGTGCACCCAGGGCACTGACGTTCCCAGGGCTGTCCGTCGTGCCACATGTGGAAGTAGGCAACAAGCATCCTCCTGCCTTCGAACACATCCAGGAACGGAACCCGGCCATCCGCGCCCTCGACCCTGGCATCGTCCGGTACCCGGGTCATCGGCAGGCGGCGCCGAGCCGCGGCGATCGCATCCCCCTCACGGGTGTGGGCCTTTTCCCGGTCAAGGAGACCGTCGCGGGCCTCCTGCCAGGTACGACGGTCCACCACCTCGGGCACCGCCTCGGGGTTGAGCGGCTGGGTCGGCAGGTGCAGGCTGAGCATTCTGTGTCCTCCATGGAGTTGAGTAGCGGACATCGGGGTACCCGGATCGGACACCCCTCATGCCTAGGTCGAAGCCACTGTCAGATTCTCGACAAGCACGGGCCCCGCAATTCATCGGAGTTGCCGCAATAGATGGTGCCGCACCGGAGGTGCTCCACCCCGATATCGTCATGCTGCGCTCACCACATGGTCGAGTTTTGACCCGGCATCGGCAGTCATCGGTACGGTTGCCCGATGACGTCGCTGGACAGCTGGGTAGTGGCCGCGGCACGAACGCTCGGGCTGCGCGCCGACGAGATCCCAGCCGACCTGCGCAAGGGCCTACTCGATCTGGTCGAGGCGCTGCCCGCCGTCGCCGGTCCGCTCGCCGGCCCGATGACGGGCTACGCGCTGGGGTTGGCGGTGGGGCGCGGCACCGCACCGACAGCAGCGCTCACCTCGCTGCGGGATCTGGCCGGCGAGTGGACCCAGCAGCACGGCGAAGAGCAGGTTCCTGAACCGGCCGGGCCACCCGCGCCGGGTGCCGACCCCGAGGTGCCGCTCGCCAGGGCGCAGCAACTGACCAAGGACGGCCGCGGCAACAGCACCGCCGAACCGGGCGACGCCGCGCACCGCTAGACCGGCCCGCGCCGGACCGATCGAGCTACACCTCGGCGTCTTCGGCGATGGCGCCGGCCTGCGCCACCTGGCCGATGGTCTGCAGTTCGTCCCACACCTCGCGGGCCCGATCGACACACAGCACCACCAGATCGCCGGCATTTGCCCACTGCACGGCCACCCTGGTTGCGTCGATCTCGTCGAGCACGATGTCGACCTCCTTCACCCTGGCGGTGCTCGACGGCTGCCGAGCGCCCTGCTCGATCAACGCTGCCGTCGCGCCTTTCGCCCGTCCGCGCAGCCCGACGTCCTCCCTGATCACCAGCCGGTCGAAGTGCTTGGCCGCTTCCCTGCCGAGGTCGACCATGTCCTTGTCGCGGCGATCGCCGGCAGTGGCGATCACCCCGATCTTCTGCGGACGCTCGAAACCCGTTGACTCGTCGAAGAAACGGTCGATGAAGTCGCCGAGGGCGATCATCCCTGGCGCGTTGTGGCAGTAGTCGACGATCACCTTGACGCCCTGCACCTCGGTGAGGTTCATCCGACCGGGCGCCTGGTAATAGGTGGAGGTGAACGAGCGCAGGCCCGCCCTGATGTCGTGCAACGGAGCACCTGAACAGTAGGCGGCCGCGGCAGCGGCCATCGCGTTTTGCACGTTGAACATGGCCTTGCCGTTGAAGGTGGCCGGCAGCAGATGGGTGTAGGCCAACGGCATCCGCCGCCGCCCGTGCAATAGCACGATCAGGTCGCCGAGCTCTCCCGGCTCCAGGATCACCGCCTTGCCACCGCGGCGGCAATGATCGGCGATCCGCCGGTTGTTCGGCACGATCGAGAACCACACCACCTCACCGGAACAGGCCTTACGCATGGCTGCGACCAATTCGTCGTCGGCGTTCAGCACGGCGGCGCCGGACCGCGGGACTGCCTCCACCACCACCCGCTTCACCCTCGCAAGCTGCTCGACCGTGTCGATCCCCCTGAGCCCCAAGTGATCCGGCGCCACGTTCAGCACCACCGCCACGTCATTGCGGGAGTAGCCGAGGCCCTCCCGCAGTATTCCGCCGCGGGCCACCTCGAAGACCGCGAAGTCGACCCGCGGGTTCTGCAGCACCATCCTGGCCGACCGCGGACCTGACGCGTCGGAGCGGATCACCAGCCGGTCGTCGATCACCACCCCGTCGGTGGAGGTCATCCCGACCTTGCGGCCCATCGACTTGAAGATATGCGCGATCATCCGGCTGGTGGTCGTCTTTCCGTTGGTACCCGTCACTCCGACGATGGGGATGCGCGAGCTGGAACCGGGCGGAAACAGTAGGTCCACCACCGGTTTTGCCACGTATTGCGGGTCGCCGATGGTCGGGTGGGTGTGCATCCGGAAGCCGGGTGCAGCGTTCACCTCGCAAATACCGCCGCCGGTCTCGCGGACCGGCTGGGTGATGTCGGGACACAGGAAGTCGATACCGGCGATGTCCAGACCGACCACCCGGGCGGCTTCCTCGGCGATGTCAATGTTGTCGGGGTGCGCCTCCCAGGTCCGGTCGATGGAGATACCGCCGGTGGACATGTTGCCGGTGAGTGCCAGCTTCACCATCTCGGCCGCCGGCGGGACATCCCCCATGGCAAACCCTTGAGCCGCAACGAGTTCCACCGCACTGTCGGTGATGGAGATTCTGGTGAGCACCTTCTCGTGCCCGATCCCGCGGCGCGGGTCGGCGTTGGTGATCTCCACCAGCTCGGCCACCGTGTGGATGCCGTCGCCGATCACATGGGCGGGTACCCGTTCGGCGATGGCGACGATGTTGCCGCCGATCACCAGGCAGCGATAGTCCTTGCCGGTGATGAACGCCTCGACGATCACCTGGCCGTGTCTGGATTCGGCATCCGCGGTGACATAGGCTGCCCGCACCTCGACGGCGTCGGTGAGATTGATGGCGACACCACGGCCGTGGTTGCCGTCCAACGGCTTCACCACCACCGGGTAGCCGATGCGCTTGGCCGCTGTCTGCGCGCCGTCGGCGGAGCGCACCACCTCCGACTTCGGCACCGGCAGGCCGGCGGCGGCCAGCAGCCGGTTGGTGAGCTCCTTGTCGCTGGCGATGTCCACCGCCAGCGAGCTGGTGACCGACGTCATGGTGGCGCGGATCCGGCGGGCGTGCACGCCGTGGCCCAGCTGAACCAGAGAGGCGGAATTCAGCCGCTGCCAAGGTATATCCCTGGAGATCGCCTCCTCGAGGATGGCCTGGGTTGACGGCCCGAACGCGACTCGCTGGCTCGTCCGCAGGAACGCCTCGTGTTCTGCCAGGAACTCGAAAGTGTCGTCCGGGACGATGAGGTGATTTACCAGCCGCACCGCGAGCTTGCCGGCCAGGGTGCCCACCGTCTCGTCGGTGTAGCCGTAGATCACGTTGTAGACGCCGTTCTCGCCGGTGGACCTGGTCTTGCCGCGGGTGATCTCGTGACCGGCGGTGCGCTGGATCTCCAGCGCCACGTGCTCGGCGACGTGGCCGGCCCAGGTGCCCTCCAGCAATCGCTCGACGAACCCGCCGTCGCGGCCACGGGAGCACTGGTGATCCTTGAGACCGGGGAGCAGGTCCACCAGTTGCTCGGTGAAACCGGGCAGGGTGTCGGTTGGCTGCTGTTCCAGGCTCCCGATGTCGACGACCATCAGGATGCACGGGTCGTAGGAGTAGTAGTTGGGCCCGCGCAGCACCCGCAACTCGCGGATTTCGATAGCCCGACGGTCCGAGCTCACTGCGGTGTCCGACATCGGCGGGTCTCGTTCCTCCCGGCGAACCGGGTCAGGGTCAGGTGCGCCCGATTGTGCACCGTCGCAAGCAGTCGGTGACACCTGGCCTTGCGAGCCGCGCTGCCCGCGCCGAGCGCGTCGGTGAGCTCAGCGACCGAGTGCACGGTACTTGCGGGTGCACAGCAGGCCGAACAGCAGCCCGATGCCGATCGTCCAGGCGAGCGACTGCCATATCAGCGACCCGGTACCGGTGCCGCCGAGCAGCACCTCACGCTGTTGTACCGTCGCCGAGTCGCCAAGGATGAGCGACCGGGCCGCGTTGATCACCACGCTGACCGGCTGGTGGGTAGCGAACCCGCGCAGCCAGCTCGGCATCGTCTGGACCGGTACGAACGCCGACGAGGCGAAGGTCAGCGGGAAGATGATCGGGAAGGTGGCGGCGTTGACCGCCTCCGGGCTGCGCACCGACAGGCCGATCAGTGCGTAACCGAGGCTGACGGCGAGAGCGAACAGCAACAGCAGCAGCGCTGCCAGCAGCAGACCGAGGGCGCTCCGCGGCCGGAAACCCACCGCAAAGCCAGTCGCCAGCAGGATGACCAGTCCCAGCGCGTTGTTCAGCGTGTCGGACAGCACCCGCCCGGCGAACACCGCGCTGCGGGCCATCGGCAGCGACCGGAGCCGGCTGATGAAGCCTTTCTGCATGTCGTCGGAGAGTGCGAAGCCGGTAACCCCGGCGCTGAACAGCACGGTTTGGACGGCGATGCCGGGAACCAGATAGTTGACGTAGTTGAGTCCCTGCAGCCCGTTGATCGCGCCGCCGAACACGTACCGGAATAGCAGCACAAACATGATCGGGGACACCAGGTTGAAGCTGAACAGCTCGGGCTGGCGGCTCAGCCGGCGCAGGTTGCGCCCGGCCATCGCGACGGTGTCGCGCAAGGCCCAGCCGATCGCATTGCCGGGTGCGACAGGCGACGGGGCCAACGGCGCGTCGATGGGTGTCATAACGGGCTCCCCACCGTGGATGCGGCGCTCTGATCGGAGGAGGTCGCTTGATCCCCGGTGCGGTCATCGGCGGGCCGACCGGTCAGCGACAGGAACACGTCATCCAGGCTCGGTCCGCGAAGTTGCAGACCTCGCGCGGACAGCTGGTTGGCGTCCAGCCTGCGGACGACCTCGGTGAGCACAGGCGTCCCGGCGGTGGCCGGGACCCGAACCAGGTTCTCGTCGACGGTGATCTCGCCGTCACCGGCACCGTGGACGATGGCGGCTACCCGATGCGCCTCCTCGGAGTTGGCCATTCGCACCTCCAGCACGGCACCACCCAGGCGAGCCTTCAGCTCACCCGCGGTGCCCTCGGCGATCACCCGGCCGTGGTCGACCAGGCAGATCTGGTCGGCGAGCCGGTCGGCCTCCTCGAGGTACTGGGTGGTCAGCAGCACCGTGGTGCCCTCGCGGACGAGGGTCTCGATGACGTCCCACAGCTCGATGCGGCTGCGCGGGTCGAGGCCGGACGTCGGCTCGTCGAGGAACAGCACCGGCGG
>JALYXB010000088.1 GCA_030947305.1 Actinomycetota bacterium
ACGCCACAGAATCCGGCGGCACAGCAGCGGCAGGTGCCAGCCCGAGGTCGGCCACTATCAACTCGCCGGTCGAACGGCTGACCAACAGCCCGGTACTCGGCGCCCCGAAGGTGACCGTGACCGCGGCCCTGACGGCGGCGGATGGTGATCCGTGCCCGGTTGCATCGCCGAGATCAGGATCCATCCCACTGGGAACGTCTACCGCCAGAACAGCCGCGTCAGAGGCATTGACCAGCCCGGCGAGGCGCGCCGCAGACGGCCGCAGTGGCGGCCGCGCGCCTATCCCCACCAGCCCGTCGATCACCAACGCTGCTGCCGACACGGCCGCTGCCAGCGCACTGTCACCGCCGTCAGCGAGTGTGACGATCCGTCCGCCCGCTCGCCGGAATGCGGCGAGGGCGCCGCTGTGGGTTCGCTCTGGCGAGATCAACGCGGCGGTGACGAAGACACCGCGGCGGCGCAGCAGCACGCCGGCGTACAGGGCGTCCCCACCGTTGTTCCCGGTGCCAACGAGCAGCACCACCCTGGTACCCGGCAGCGGGCTCGGTAGCCGCGACAAGGCGGTGGCAGCAACCGCTGTGGCCGCGCGCTGCATCAGGACGCCGTCGGGCGTTTGGCCAAGAGCCAATGCTTCTGCGGCTCGGAGTTGTTCGACGGTGTAAGCCGCGATCATGGTCCACCCAGGGCCAGTACGACTGCCGCGGCCAGGCCCGCATCGTGCGACAGCGACAGTCTCCAGCTCGAGATGCCCTGTGCCCCAGCAGCTGTGGCCACCGTGTCGACCACCACCAGCTCCGGACGGCCGCCCGCCGTCGACTGCACCCAGCAGTCGTGCCATCGCATACCCGCTGGCACGCCAAGAGCCTTGGCGACTGCTTCTTTGGCTGCGAACCTGGCAGCCAGCGAACTCGCCGGTCGTTGGTGTCCGGTGGCCGTGACGCGTTCGGCGGCCGTGAACAACCGATCGGCGAGGCCAGGTGTCCTGACAATGGATTGGGTGAACCGCTCGACGCCCACGACATCGATGCCGACGCTGATCACCGCAGTTCCCGGGGGAGGGATCGGAATCGCCGGAGAATCCATCAGTTCATCGTGGCAGACGGCCGGGCGAACCCCAGCCAGGGCATAGCAAGAACGCCAGCACAGTTTCTATCCCGGCCGTCCACCACGAACCGCACGGACCGGTCGCCGCCCCGCCAGCGCCGATACGTCCGCTACTCGCTCGGAAGCGCCTTCAGAAATCCCGAGCCGAACTCGATCAGCGAAACTGCGTCCTCGTCGCTCTGCCGGGTAACTTCCAACCCCGCGCGATCTGCCGCGCTCGCCAGCCTCACGACGTCGGCCGCCGGCAGACAGGCGATCGCTCGGCCGTTCGGCAGGCAGGCCTTGGCCACCGACCGCATCAGCCGCCGCAATCGCCCTGAGTCGAGGTCCTCGATGCCATCCGGAAGTAGGTAGTAGTCGGCGCCGGTGGGCAGCGGATCAAGAATTCCGCCGCCTCGGACGTCGACCCTGGCGGCAAACCCGGCCAGCCGGCTGCGGGCCTCCCGCACATTGCCGGTGAGGTCGATGACCACGGCCGTCGTCGTTGTGAAATCTTCCAGCACCTGGGAGAGCAGCAGACCAGAGTCGTCGGTGATGTCGACGACGGTGTCGACTCGATGCCACGGAACGTGCAGGTCGAACCATTCCCGGCGAAGGGCAGTAACCGCAGAGGCAGCTGTGAGGCTGCGAGGCTGGAGAGAGAGAACGCCCATGACATCGGATCCTTTGTAGAGTCGAACATTCCCGGTCACCGGAAACGCCTTGTCGCTGGCTGACAATCTTCGGTTCGGGGCCCGGTTGGACACCCGACTGGCGGTAGCACCGCTGTTCGGACGCAAGCAACGATGTAGGCCGGACCACAGGGTCACCGACGAAGGGATCACGCCGTAGGCCATTGGCAACTTGCTGCCAAACAGCGCCTATATAGAGTGCTGATCTCGCAATGTTGTTCCTTGCCTGGGCATCACAGCGCGCCTTACCGGGCTGCGCGTCCACCCCCGGCCACACCGAAACGGAGAACACCATGCGCAAGATCCTCGTTGGCGTCACCGGCACCGTCGCCGCCATTGTTCTGATGGTCGCGCCAGCCACCAGCGCTTCTGCGCTGGGCGGAGTGCACTCGGGTTCCACCCCCTCGGCAGCCAGAACCGCCTGCGGCGTGTGCAACGTCGGCTGGTAGTGCCTGCCCGTGCTTCCTGCAGCTCGAAACATCCGAAGAATAGGCTCTCTCCGATGACCGACCGGCTAACCCCTACCCGATGGGACGCCAGCGCTCGCTGGAATCCACCCACCCCGTATGGTGCGACCGCGCGTCAACCAGAGTGGTCGGATGTCGATCCGGCGGCGCTCGCCTCTCCGGCGACATCCCGAGAACCTGGCCTCGTCGGGTTGCTGCTTACCGGCTATCTCGATGCCGAGATTCGGTTGCGGCTTCCGGAATCGCCCACGGCGGACCGCTTCCGCTGGAGCTTCGGTCCGGGAATCGATCGGGCCGGCCAGTTACGGTCAACGCCGGCGGCGGTGCGGGCGGTCATCACCGAGCTTCCATCGTCACCGATCGGCCGATTCTCCCTCGGCTGGATCGACGGCGAACGCCGACATCATCTGGCCCCGGGACGAGCCAGCCTTTCCTCGCACATCGCTCGCCGACGGCCGTCGGATCCGATCCAACCGCTCACGCAGTCGGCTGCTGCGCTGGGCTCGGCGCTGAAGCAACTCACCGAGATCGACCCGACCTGCGCGGATCAGCTTCCACCGCCTGCCGGTCCACCTCGATTAGGCAACTGGCTTAAGACCGGCGAGGGTCCCTGGGGTGCGGCGGTCATGCACGACACATTGACGCCGCTGCTGGGACAGAGCCGCATCGACGAGATCGTCGGCTGGATCGACGAAATGCCCCAGAAATCCCTGGTACACGGTAGGGCCGGCTTCGGCGCCACCGTGGTCCCGGAGTCCGCCGCTACGCCCGCGGTGTTGATCGGAGACGAGATCGCCTACGGACCAAGGGATTTTGATCTTTCGTGGGCGTTGGGCGACCTGTTGGTCGGCGAGCACATGACGACGTTGGCCCACCCGGCAGCGGCCGCCGAACAGCTCGAGGTCATCACGGCCTGCCGGGATGCATTCCTGGTGGCGTACGGCCCGGCCGTTGACATGATCGCTACCGGACGTACCACCATCATCCGGGTGCTGCTGGAACTGCACGATTCGGCCGCATACCTCGATCGTCAGCTCACTGAACTAGCCGCACATGCGCCAGAGCTGGTCGACAGCGCCCGCTGATCGGTCCCTTATTCTTGGGTAGCTGAAATCAGATCCAGCCTTGCTCGCGGGCCAATGACCCTGCCTCAAATCGACTCGTCGTCCCCAGCAAGTCCATCACCGCAGCGACCCGGCGGCGGTA
>JALYXB010000111.1 GCA_030947305.1 Actinomycetota bacterium
GGCCGCTACCGGTTGCAGGCGGAGATCGCGGCCCAACACGCCACCGCCACCACGGCGCAGCAGACCGACTGGATCAGCATCGTTGCCGACTACGACGCCCTGCTAGCGCTGCAGCCGTCTCCCGTGGTGGCCCTCAACCGGGCGATTGCCGTCGGCTTTCGCGACGGGCCGGACGCGGGGCTGCTCGCAGTGGCCGCGATCGAGCGCCCCATCACGCTCGCCCCCTACCACCTGCTCCCGGCCACTCGCGCCGATCTGTTGCGTCGGGCCGGCCGTCCTGACGAGGCAGCCATCGAGTACCGGGTGGCGATCGGGCTGGTACGGACCGACGCCGAACGCCGCTTCTTGCAGCGCCGGCTGCGCGAAGTGTCCGGCCGGTCCTGATTCCGCTGGGTCGACCGCAGCGTCTCTCGCGTGGCTGAAACCGCTTGCTAGGCAGACATTCTCGGCACCGCTGGACGGGACTGTAGTCGGCAGGCCGGCAGGCGCACGGTGGCGCGAGCATCAGTGACGCCCCCGGCCCGGTCGCCGGACACGCAGAAACTAATCGGGCAACGGTTCGGCACCGCGTCCGTTCGCCTGACCTGCATGTTCTGCTAGCACGAACCGTTCCACCTGGTGGTCCTTGTGATGGGTCGAACCGTGGGCCGCTCCGTGAGCCAACAGCTCGGTGAGCCGGGCGGCGGAGATCGGGGGTGACCACAGGTAGCCCTGGCCGTAGCTGCACCCCAGGGCGTGCAGTTGCCGACGCTGAGCGCCGGTTTCGATACCTTCGGCAACGACCTGCAGACCGAGGGTGCGGGCGAGGGTGATGATGGCCTCGACGATGCCGGCGGCGACGTCGGAGTTCAGGTCGGCGATGAATTGCCGGTCGATCTTCAGTACGTCGGCGGGGATCTCCTTGAGCTGGGCAAGTGAGGAGTAGCCGGTGCCGAAATCGTCGATCGCGACGCGAACGCCAATGGTGCGCAGCCGGGTCAGGGTGAGCTGGGCGACGCTCGCACCGGCGATGAAGGTGCTCTCGGTGACCTCGAGCGCCAGGCTGGTGGGCGGTAGGCCGGTGTCGGCCAAAACCTTCTCGACCAGATCCGCAAACGCGGGCTCGCCCAGTTGTCGGGGTGAGACGTTGACTCCCAGCACCACGTTCCGCCAGGCGGGGTTGCCGTTGCGCCAAGCGGCGAGCTGGGCGCACGCCCGGTTCAGCACGAACTCGCCCAGCGCGAATATCTGACCGCTGTCCTCGGCGGCGGAGATGAACGTGAGCGGCGGAACCTGGCCCCGGTGGGGAGAGTTCCACCGCAGCAATGCCTCCACCGCAATCAGTCGCCCACTCCGGATGTCCACAACAGGCTGGTAGGCGCAGTCCATCTCGCCGTTGCCGAGCGCATCGTTGAGTTCACCCTCCAGCCTGAGCCGGTCGGCGGCCTGCCGCCGCAGATCCTCGTTGAACACTGCCACGGAATTGCGACCCGACCGTTTGGCCGCATACATCGCCAGGTCCGCGTCGGCCACCAGATCGACGGACAGCGGACCCGAATCCGGTGGATGGATGGCGATACCGACACTCATCGACAGCGATACCGACCGCCCGCGAATGCTCAGCGGCCGCTGCAGGTACCCGACGATGCGATTACCGAGCTGTTCTGCCTGTACGGCGTCCCTGATCGAGGGGCAGAGCACGACAAATTCGTCTCCACCGAACCGGGCCAACACGTCACCTGGGCCGGTGCAGTCGCGCAGCCGGTCGGCCACCATCTTGAGGAATTGGTCGCCGGCCGCATGGCCGAGAGTGTCGTTGATGAACTTGAATTGGTCCAGATCCACGAACAGCACAGCCACAGTGGCGTCCGGCTCCGCGATCAGTTCGGCGAGTATGCGTAGTACTTCCGGCCGATTCAGGAGGCCGGTGAGAGCATCGGAGGTCGCGGCGTCGCGGAGCGCGGCGACATCACCGGCACGGCTGATGGCCACTTCGGCCAGATTCACCCACCGCGACATCTGGCGCAGATCGTCGGCGGTGGGAGCGCGGACTTCGTCGTAGTACAACGCGAAGGTGCCCAGCACTTCGGCATTCTGTCCGATGATGGGAACCGACCAGCAGGCACGCAGCCCGATCGGCAGTGCCAGGTCGCGGTACGCCACCCAACGTGGGTCGGTGGCGATGTCGGCGACAATGACGGTCTTGCCCGTGTACGCAGCCACACCACAGGATCCGGCCAGCGGGCCGATCTTCACTCCGTCGATCGCGTCGCAGTACCGCTGCGGCAGGCTCGGCGCGGCACCGTGACGGAGTGAATCCTTGTCCAGCAGCAGGAACGAAGCGCGCGTCGATGGGGTGGATTTCTCAACGGCCCTCACCAGGGCATCCAAAATCAGGGGCAGCGCAGCGCCCTCAACGATCAGTTCGAGCACCCTGGTATGGGCCTGCAACACGGCGTCTTGGCTCCGCAACTGCAGGCTGATCCGGCGCAGTTCCAACAAGGCCATGGCGTGACGACCGACCTCTTCCAACGCGGCAACGTCCTCGTCGGTGAGATGGTGCGGCTTGACGTCCCAGGCACACAAGGCTCCAAGGACCGTCCCGTCGTGGGCGATCAGCGGAACCCCGGCATAGAAACGAAGGCCGCCGGGCCGGATCACCCGGGGGTGCTGAGCGAATCTGGCAGATTTCTGGGCGTCCGGCACGACCGTCGTGCACCGGTCGGCGGCTACGGTCGCGCAGAGCGTGTCATCCGGCGCTCGACTGGTGCCCTGGTTACCGATGCCCGCCTTGATCCACACCCGACTGGGGGTTACCACGCTCAGCTGGGCGTGCGGAACGCCGAAGCGTTGAGCGATCCAGGCGATCAGATCGTCGAACACCGCTTCCGGGGCGGTGTCCATGACTTCGTATCGATCCAGGGCATCACCATCGTCCAGAACAGCATGGTCCGGTTCGACCACCGATCTTTCATACGTTGCGGTCATCGCCCTGCCCTCTCCCGAAACACCGAAGCGGGGCCGGCCCAGCTCGTCTTGGGTGCCAACGGACCACATCCACCGAGGCCCGCCGACGTACAGGGCCGCCGGCCTCATTGGAGATTCTATGCTGCTCACAGCAGGGTCGCTGTCGTCGTCGCGATAGCCATCTCTGACCCAGACTAGACCAACCGGATGACACAATGCACGACCAGCCCTCCACGATTCGTGCGTAATGTCTAGCTCAAGGGGATCCGGCCACGGTGGTTCCTCCATTCGTGAACCCGAGAGCGGCGCCACCGATGCTGAGCATGGAATGCCGGATCCAGGAGTGACAAGATCTGCGGATACGCCACCTGCGCCGTGCGCACTCGCAGATAGGCTTACCGGTGCGCGGCTCGATTCCTCGGGCAGCGGCCCGCCCGCCACGCAGAGGTCGTTCGTTCGGCGCCCTTCACCGGGCGGCCCGAAATCGACGAACGTACCAGCGCTGCCATGGGGTTTCGACCGCGCGTGGGTGATACCCGGAGCGAACGAACGCGACAGCATCCCGCGGCGGTACGCCATCGAGCACCGCCATACAAGCAAGTGCCGTGCCGGTCCTCCCGCGTCCGCCGGCACAGGCAATCTCCACCCGCTCGTCGACGGCGCGGCGCCAAGCCTCCGAAATCGCGGCGTCGGCGTCCTCGCCGTCGACCGGCAATCGGAAGTCCGACCAGCGCAGCCATCGGGACGGCCAGGCCATCGATCCTGGGTCCTCGCCCAGCAGGTACACCCCGAACTCGGGCTGCAGGCCAGCGTTAAGGCCAGCCCGGAGGCTGCGCCCGCGCACTCGCCGACCACTCGGCAAGGTCAACACACCCTTGTCGTCAGCTGCCCACGTTCCCACCCACACCACCCTACGAGCCGTCACCTGACGCTGGTCGGTGCCCTTTTGCGTCCACCCAGATACGGCTGACGATTAAAGCCTGATCAGACCACGCCCAGCTGAGCGGCAGGTCGATCCAGGAACTCGAGCACCCGGCTGGTGAGCAGAGTGGACGCCGCCTGGTCGTACGAAGGCAGCGACGAGTCGGCGAACAGGTGCTCCTTGCCGGCATACAGGAACAGCTCGGCTTGCTCGGTGGAGTCGACGAGTGCGCGCGCCGCGTCGATATCGCCCTCGTCGACGAAGAACGGGTCGGCGTCCATCCCGTGCACCTGGACCGGGACGCCGGCCGGCCACGCCGCGCCGAACTCGGACACCGGCAGGCACGAGTGGAACAGCAGCGCGCCCTTGGCACCGCTGCGGGTCTGGGCCAGTCGCTGCGCCGGCATCACGCCGAGTGAGAAGCCGGCGTAGATCAGTTCGTCTCCGAGCCCATCGGCGGCGGCGACGCCGCGCTCCATCAGCGTGTCGAACCCCGTCTGGGACGCGTAGGCAATGCCCTCGTCCAGGGTGGTGAAGGTATGCCCGTCATACAGATCCGGCAGCCGGACGGTGTGCCCGGCGCGGCGCAACTCATCGGCGAAGGCCTCCACTCCATTCGTGAGCCCCTGAGCGTGGTGGTACAACACGATCTCTGCCATGATCTTGCTCGCTTTCAGAGCTTATGAACCAAATCCATCGGACGTTCCGTCAGGCTAGTCTATTCTGATCATGCCGATCAATACCCCACCCGACTACGACCTCGACGACACCATCGAGCTCACCACCGCCGAGCAGGTGCGGGCGATCAGCGATCCGCTGCGGACGACCCTCCTCGGGCTGTTGCACGAACGGGCCGCCACCATCACCGAGCTGGCCGCCGCCGTCAGACGTCCCAAGAGCACCGTCGCGCACCACGTCAAGGTGCTCAACGATGCGGGAATACTGCGGGTTGTTCGGACCCGCCGGGTGCGGGCGATCGAAGAGCGCTTCTACGGCCGTTCCGCGCGGATGTTCTACGTCGGACTCGGCAGGCGGGTGGACGGCGTCGAGCTGCCGCAAGACTTCAACGACTTCGACGTCGCCAGCAAGGAGTCCAGCGCCGCGTACAACGCCGGCGAGCTGCGGTCGTTCATCCGGCACGCTCGAGTGCCGGAGCAACAGGCGGCGAAGTTCTGGGAGCACATCGACCGGGTGATCCACGAGTTCGACAAGCTCCCGCGCTCCGGCGATACGGTCTACGGCTTCACCGTCGGGCTGTACCCGATGCCCGACTACCCGATGCTGCCGCCGGTCTGACGATTCAGGGCAGCCACGGCCGCTTCAGGGTAGCGACGGGGCAGCCCGAACCTGGCGATGTGCTCAGCGGATACTCCGCGCGCCCGGCAGGCGGGTGGACCGCCCCCGGATTGGTTCCTATTCCAGTCAGACGAACGCGGCAAGTCGGTCGACGGTGTTGCCGAGCTCGACCATATTGCCGGTGAATGCGTTGTAGGCCAAGTGGTCAAGACCGATGTGCAGCAGGCAGCAGCGCACCCTGGCATCGAAGTCCTGGACAACAACACCACGATCGTTCAGGTGCGCCCGCGCGACCGCCAGGAAGTCGACGTCGCTCATCGCCGGGTACCACGACGCCCAGAACTCGATCCAGGCAATGTCGTAGAGGAAGTCGCCGTAGAACGAGCAGCCCCAGTCGAAGACGGCAGTGATGCGCCGGTCGCGGACCAGAACGTTGCGGTTGATCAGATCGCTGTGCACCAGGAACTGTGGACTCGGAATGGTCGCGGACACTTCGGCCAGCCGGGCATACCCCGCGTGGAAAGCCTGGTCCCCGAACGGTGAGTCGGCCAGCTTCGTCGTCCAGCCGTGGGTGCGGCGCTCAGCGTCGTCGACGGAGACCGCGAGCAGGAAGTCGCGCCAGGACGCGAAGGGCGCCTTGCCGTTCACTCCCCAGCCGCCGAACCCGGCATCGGCATCGATCGGCACCGCGCGCATCTCATCGAGCACCGCGAGCAGCTCGGGGACGGTGGCCGCCCAATCGGCGGCGCCGAGTAACTCCAGGGGTTCGCCGTGCGCCCTTGTGGAGATGGCGAAGTAGCCGGTGAACGCGGCGCCGACTTCGGTGACGACGGGAATCGGCAGCCGTGTCGACGAGAACGCCGATGCCACCTGGTCTTTCTGGTAGTCGTCGACGTGGTTGCCGAACCGGATCACGTACTCGGTGCCGGAGTCGGTGAAGCCGAAACAGTTCGACCAGGCACCGGCGCCCACCTCGACCACGTCGTCGACGGTGCGGCCGAGGTGGTCGGCCAGGAACCGCGCGGCCGCGTCAGCGTCGATAGAGGCATCGAAGAACATCGGTGGACTGACCACTGGGAGAGACTACCCGGGCAGGGCAGTCACACCGCGTCAGGTGATCCCCGTCCGCGTGCGCACGGGGCGCTTCTGCATCGCCGGTCGCTGCCCCGCAGCGGGCAGATCAGCTGAGACGGCAATGAACCACGCGGGTGGCCCGATCGCGCCGTCAACCGGTGGTTAAGGGGTCGACCGAGGATCCCTTTGGAGTCGGCTGCCGACGCCGGCCCACCCGAATGCTCAGTTCACTTCATCCGGATGCGCGGACACCCGGCCGCCGTTCTCCAGCGCCGTGATCGCAGCCAGTTCGGCGTCGGTCAGCTCGAAGTCCGTGACAGCGAGGTTCTCGGCGATCCTGGCCGGGTTGCTGGACTTGGGAAAGACGATGTTGCCCTGCTGCAGGTGCCAGCGCAGCACCACCTGGGCCGGCGTCTTGCCGTGCGCGTCGGCGGCACCAGCGACAGCCGGGTCCTTGAGCAGCCCGTACTTGCCCTGCCCGAGGGGGCCCCAGGCTTCGATGTGGATGCCCTTGCCGCGGCTGAACTCGACGACCTCGCGTTCCTGGTAGGCAGGATGCAGCTCGATCTGATTGACCGCCGGAACCACGTCGGCGCCTTCCAGCAGCTTTGTCAGGTAGGGCACCACGAAGTTGGAGACGCCGATCGAGGTCGCCTTGCCCTGCTGTCGTATCTGCTGCATCGCCGTCCAGGTCTCGACATAGCGGTCGTTCTTCGGGGCCGGCCAATGGATGAGATACAGATCAACATGATCCAGCCCGAGCTTGCCGAGGCTGGTGTCGATGGCCGCCAGCGCCGACTCGGTGCCCTGGTCGTCGTTCCACAATTTGGTGGTGACGAACAGCTCGTCACGCGGGATCGCGGAGGCGGCGATCGCCCTGCCGACGCCCTCCTCGTTGCCGTAGATGGCGGCGGTGTCGATATGCCGATATCCGGCCCGCAGAGCCGTGGTGACCAGGCTCTCCGTCTCGGCGGGATCCACCTTGAAAACGCCGTAGCCGAGCTGCGGAATATGGTGGCCGTCGTTCAGCTCAATGCTGGGAACGCTGGTGCTCTGTGTCATGTCACCGGTCTATCAGAGAGCGCCACCGCGGCTGGTGCCGGCCCCGTCGACGTCCTCAGTAGCTGAAGGTGGTCGCGCCGGCCCCGATCCACTCCCAGAGCTGGACGGTGCCGCCGAGCGCCGCGACGTCCACCAGCGTCGCAGGGTTGAGCTGCTTGGCGCTGAAGCAGATGGGGCAGACCATCAGCCGCCCGCCGGCCGCCCGGAGCCGCTCGAGCAGGTCGGGGATCCCGGGGCAACCCGCGCAGGCGGTGCCGACGGCGACGCCGCGTACAGCCAGTCGGACGGCCTCCTTGGTGAGGAAGACCAGCGTCGGCCTCCCGGATTCCGCCGCCCCAACGGCCACCAAGAGGGCGACCGTCACCCGCTCAGTGTCCTCCAAACCAGTTGTCAGGCTGATGGTCGCCTTCGCGGCGGCCAGATCGGTCGCCATCACTGCTCACCCCCGACCGGCTGGAACCCGGAGCAGAGCAGGTCGACGGCATCGATTCGCTCGCTGCAACGCAGATAAAGGTGCTGCTCGGCGATCCGCTCCACGGTCGCGTCGCCGACCAACACCCGCCAGCGCAGATAGGGCCGTAACCCCAGGCGGCCGACGGTGGCGTCCTGCACCTCGAACCGGTCGGCTGCACCGAACCAGGTTCGGAACCGGTCGAGCACGATCCCCGGACCGATTCCCTCGACGAGACCGGGCGGGACCAAGGCCCGGAAGTGCACCTCCGGATTGAACAGCGGTGGCATGGCGTCGTAGTCGCGGCGGACGAAGGACTCCAGGAGTGCTCCGGCCAGCCCCATCGGCTCGGTGGCGTTCCCGATGGGAGCCAGGGTGGTAGTCATGCCCCCTATCGAACGTGCCGGCGCCATGGCGGGGTATCGGGTGTTCGACGGATCTTTCGGCTCCACTCGACGCCAGGGTCGACGATCCCGTGCCGCAACGCGAACATCGCCGCCGCACCCCGACTCGTGGGAGTCTGCGACTCGTCCGAGCCACGCCGGCAACGACACATGCGGCACGTGGGCGCACTCAGCGGCATCCAAGCCGGCAAGCTCGGCGAGTCGAGCGGCGATCTCGGTTCTGCCAGAGCACGTGCTCTTTGGGGCCGGCCGAGGCCAGGGTCGGGGCCAGCGACAAGGCGCCCATGGATTGTTTCGCTAAGCTGCTGCCGCAACTAGACCTGGTCAACCACCGAGAACACCGAGCAAAGGATGTGCCGCGTGCGGGACTACGGGGTTGCCGCGGTCGGGCGCACCCATGTCGGCCTCGTCAAGCCCAACAACGAGGATTCTTTCCATATCGGCAGCGGACTGCTGATCGTGGCGGACGGCGTTGGTGGTAGCGCTGCGGGCGAGGTTGCGTCCAGGACGGTGGTCGACATCTTTGCCGAGGTGGAGAACGAATCGG
>JALYXB010000112.1 GCA_030947305.1 Actinomycetota bacterium
CCGCAGAACGCGGCCCAGCACCACATCGCTCAGCGCAACGCCCCGAGGAGGCCAGGTGACCACTCCGTCAGGGCCGTCGGAGCGGCGGCCGCAGGCCCCGCGGCCGCTGCCGTACCGGGCTGCCGGCGTCCCGTTCTTCCCCGGCGAAGAAGACGCCACCATGCTGATCCAGCGGATCACCGATGTGGCCGCGTCACCGGAGAGCCGGACCACCCCGGCAGCCGAGGAGACCATGCGGCTGGCCGCCCGGCTGCCGGCGCCGCGCCGGGACTACCGCCCTGATCTGCCGCCCGTCGGGCCGGCCAAGTCCAGCGGCGTCATCACAGCGGTACCGCCGGACGGCGGGCTCGGCACCGACCCGACCATTGCCGGCGACGAGCAACTGCGCACCGAGCGCACCGGCGGCGTCGTCAGGGCCGGTGCGATGATGGCCTTGGCCACCCTCGCCAGCCGCCTCACCGGGTTCGTCTCCAAGGCGCTGCTGGCCGCAGTCCTGGGCGTTTACATCGTCAACGACTCCTACAACCTGGCCAACACGCTGCCGAACATCGTCTTCGAGCTGGTGGTCGGCGGCGTGCTCACCTCGGTGGCTATTCCGCTGCTGTCCAGGGCCAGGTCCGATCCCGACGGCGGCACCGAGTACACCCAGCGACTGATGACGATGGCCATCGTGGGGTTGTTCATCACCACCGCGGTAGCCGTGGCGCTGGCGCCGGTCGTCACCCATCTCTACAGCTCTGGCGGCAGCAACGCCGATCCGCAGCTGAGCACCAACCTGGCCAGGCTGCTGCTGCCAGAGATCTTCTTCTACGGTCTGGCGGCGCTGTTCGGCGCCATCCTCAACACCAAGGAACGGTTCGCCGCGCCGGCCTGGGCGCCGCTGGTCAACAACCTGGTGGTGATCGTCGTCGCGATCACCGTCGGCCGGCTGCCGCACGGCTTGTTCGCCGCCCAGGGCATGACATCGCCCAGCCCGACGCAGCTGTGGGTGCTCGGGCTGGGCACCACTCTTGGCATAGTGCTGCAATCAGTGGTGCTGTTGCCGTCGCTGCGGCGGGCGGGTTTCCGTTTCCGCTGGCGCTGGGGCGGGGACGCCAGGCTGACCGAGGCCGGCGGGCTGATGGCATGGTCGATCGGTTACGCGCTGGTATCGGCCGTCAGCTACATCGTGCTCACCAACGTGACGACCGCGCACTCGTCGGGCTCGCTGACGGCTTACGCCTTCGCCTCCATGCTGTTCCAAATGCCCTACGGCATCCTCGGTGTCTCTGTGCTGACGGCGATCATGCCGCGAATGAGCAGGCATGCCGCCGCCGGCGACATCGCCGCGGTGAAGAACGACGCGGCGCTGGCCAACCGACTGTCGGCGATCACTCTGATGCCGGCAGCGGTCGCCATGCTGGCGCTGTCCGCACAGTTGGCGATCGTCACCGTCCGGCACGGCAAGACGTCCGCCGAGTCCGCGCACATCATCGGCGGGACCGTTGCCGGGATGGCTCTCGGGCTGGTTCCGCTGGCCATCACCCTCGTCCAAATGCGGGTGTTCTACGCGATGAAGGACGCCAGGACCCCGACGATCATCAACGCGATCATGGTCGGGGTGCGGATTCCGTTGATCGTGCTGGCTGGGCAGCTGCGCACCGACCTGATCGCCCCTGGCATCGCCGCAGCGACCACCATCTCCTACCTGGTGGGTGCGGTTGCCGGCGAGATGTGGCTGCGCACCAGGTACGGATCGCTGGGCACCACCCGGCTGCTGGCGACGGTCGCCAAGATGGCGGTGGCCGCCGGCATCGCCGGGGTGGCCGCCTGGTGGGTGGCGAATCGGCCGATCGGCACCCCGCAATCGTTGACGTCGGCACTGCTGCAGTTGCTGCTCGGCGGCCTCACCGGGCTGATCGTGCTGGTCCCGGTCATGCTGCTGATGCGGATGCCCGAGGTGGACCCACTGCGCCGTCGACTGGCCACGCTTTTCGGTTTCCGGGAACCGAAGATGGCACCATCGACGGTGCACCCGCCGACAGCGCGATCGCGAACACCCAACCGTCAGGAGTTCCGCCCGGTGGCATCCGACCCGCCCGACCTCACCGGTAACGGCGCCGGTGACGCTGCCGATGCCGCCGCTGAGCCTCTCGCAGGTGCGGCGGCCGGGGTCGTCGCCAGCGCAACTGGCCCGGCCGGTCAACCCGCCGCAGCGCCCCGGCCGGCGCCGTCGGCCGACCAGCCCACCATCGCCGTCGACCAGCCCACCATCACGGTCGACCAGCCCACCATTGCCGTCGACCAGTCCACCATCGCGGCCGACCAGCCCACCATCACCGTTCCCCCCGATCAACCGGCCGTCAGCGCAGCTCAGCCCCCCGACCAACCGGCCGTCATCGCAGCTCAGCCGACCGTCACCGCGGGTGCAGGCACCGCCGAGGCAGTTGCTACCTTGGCTCCCGGCGCCAGCGTCGGCGGCCGCTACCGGCTGGTCAATCAGGTCGCGATCGACTCCGGCGGGAACCGTTTCTGGCGGGCCAAGGACACGGTGTTGCCGCGCGACATGGCGATCACCCTGATGCCGGACTCGTCCGGAACCTCGGCGACGGTGGCCCGCACGCTGCGGGCCGGCCGGCTGCATCACATCGGTTTGCCGCAGACCCTCGACCTGGGCACCGACCACGGCCAGACCTTCGTCGTCGGGCAGTGGGTGGACGGCGCCACCCTCACCGACCTGATGGCCAGGGGGCCGCTGGAGCCAGGGGTGGCCACCTCGATCGCCGGCAAGATCAGCGAAGCGGTCGCGGAGGCGCACCGAAACGGGCTGGCCCTCGGCTCGATCAACCCGTCGCTTGTCCGCGTCAACGTCGACGGCCAGGTGCGGTTTTCGCACGTCATCGCGCATGCGTCGGCCACCCCGGATGCCGACATCCGCGCGGTGGCGGCGCTGCTCTACCTGATGCTGACCGGCACCTGGCCCGCGAGCGCGCAGGTGCCGGAGTTGCCGGGTACCACCATCAAGACGGCGCCGTCCCGCAACGGCCGGGAGGTTCCGGCCGCCGAGCTCAACCATCGGGTGCCCGGTCCGCTGTCCGACCTGGTAGGCCGCGCCCTGCATCCGGACGACCCGGACGGGATCCACGCCGTCGGTGCGCTGTCGACGCTGCTTCGCGACCCGGATGTGGCACCGACGCAGGGTGCGCCGGGCTCACCCGAAGCGGCGGCCGCAGCCGTGCCGCTGCCGCCGCCTCCCACCATGTCGCCGGCCGACCGCAAGCTCCGGCAGGAGCGCAGGGTCAAGCTCGGGATTGCGACCGCATTTCTTGCAGCCTTCGTCGCGATGATTTTGATCATCGTAGCGAGCCTGGCCAAGAGCACGCTGACCAGCGTCAACCGATACAACATCTCCAACCTCGGCGAGGTGTCCACCAGCGTCAGCCAGAAGCAAACGCCCACCACCGTCTCGCAGAGCACCGCGACCTCACACAGGGTGGCAACCAGTCCCGGCGCGTCGACGCACGGCTCGACCGCGGCGGCGACCACCCCGAGGGCGGCGCCAGCGGCAGTTCCGCAGCAAATCGTTCAGGGTGCTGTCTACGACCCGGACCACCACAGCGGCAGCAAGGACTACCAGGATCTGGTCGACCGGCTCTGGGACGGCGATCCCACCACCGCCTGGTCGACATTCGGCTACAAGCAGCAGTTCGGGGCCAACGCCTACAAGCGTGGCGTCGGGGTGGTGTTGCAGTTCGCCAAACCGGTGACGCCGCAGTCGGTGACGATCACCGCCGTCACCCCGGGGGTGGGGATCGAGGTACGGACCGCCAGCAGCCTGACGCAGGGCGATCTGGCGACCACCAGGGTGCTGGGGTCGGGGCAGATCGGACCCATTCCGGGCACGGTCGGACTGATCAACGCGCCACCGTCGCAATTCCTGGTGGTGTTCATCACCGCAATGCCGCCGCCGGTGGATGGGCAGTTCCAGGCGAAACTCGGCGAGATCGTCGTCAACGGCGGCTGACCACCAGCTGGGCTCGGCCGCGCTTCGTCAGTGCGGCTGACCGAGCCAGCTAGGCTCGCCCGGTGCCTGTCCTGGACTCCGGGCGTTCCGATGCCGAGCTGATCGCGGCCCATGTTGCCGGCGACCGCAGCGCGTTCGGCGAACTTACCTCACGTCACCGGGACCGGATGTGGGCTGTGGCGCTGCGCACCATGCGCGATCCGGACGAGGCCGCCGACGCCGTGCAGGACGCCTTCATCTCGGCCTTCAGGGCGGCCGATCGGTTTCGGGCGGAGTCGGCCGTCACCACGTGGCTGCACCGGATCGTCGTCAACGCCTGCCTGGACCGGATCCGCCGACGACAGGCAAGGCCGTCGATCCCGCTCACCGATGAGATCGACGAGCCGGCCGCGCCCCGCGACGCGATGGCCGACCGCGAGCTGCAGATGGACATCGCCGATGCGCTGGCGACGCTGCCCACCGACCAGCGGGCGGCGATCGTGTTGGTGGACGTCGAGGGCTATCCGGTGGCCGACGCAGCGAAGATGCTGGACGTGGCTGAGGGCACGGTGAAGAGCCGGTGCGCCCGGGGGCGGGCAAAGCTGGCGATTCTGCTGGGGCATCTGCGGAACCCGGACGGCGGTAGCGGCGTCGAATCTCCGAACGCCGCAGCCCGATCGTCCCCACCCGCAGGCGGATCGTGGGGGGACCAGGCGGCGGCGAACGCGCATCGAGGGAGCCATCCATGAGCACCGCATTCGGGGCCCCGGAAGGGCCACCCTGGGATGTCGACGTCGTTGCCGACGTCCATGCCGGCGTATACCCGGCCGCCCACACCGCGGATCTGCGCAGGCGCATCGCCGCGGATCCACAGGGTGCAGCCATCCTCGCGGCTCTCGACAGAACTGTTGACGAGCTGTCGCTGCTGCCCGCGCTGACGATGCCCGACAAGTACGTTCTGCGACTCGGCGCAGCGATTGCCGGCGAGTATCAAGCGGGCTCAAAAGTCGCCGCCGGATCTGCGCGGGGCACCGCTTCCGGTGCGCAGGGGATAGCTGCCCAGCGTGCCGCCGGTGGCGTCCGGCCGGCCGCTCCGCCGGCTGTGCTGCTCGGTGGAATCGGCGCGCTGCTGCGCTCGGGGTCCGCTCCTGCCGGCGCTACCGACGCACATGTCCGGCCGGCCGGCGGCCCGGTCCTTCCCCGGCAGAGCGGCCCTCGGCAGCCGGCGGCGGCCCCGCATCTTGCTCGCCGGCTGCCGGTGATCCCGCCGATACTGCCGGCCCCCGGTCAATCGTCGAGGAGCGCGCCGCCGCCGGCACCCCAGCCGCGACTGTCGTCGTCGAATGTCGGTGATCTGCAG
>JALYXB010000249.1 GCA_030947305.1 Actinomycetota bacterium
GACCAAGATAGGATGATCCAGCGCCGAGAGGTGCAGCGCGGACGTAGCTCAATGGTAGAGCCTCAGTCTTCCAAACTGATTACGCGGGTTCGATTCCCGTCGTCCGCTCTCCGACCTGGCTCAGTGGCCCGTTGGGCCGCACCCGCTCTCCGACGGACATCGGCTACCCCGAACCGGTCACACCACCCAGTCTTCGGCAACAGTGGCCAGTCCGGCCGCGAACCGCGGGTGGTCGGCGATCAGCGCCGAGCTGCCCGCGAGCGTCCGCCAGGCCAGGTCGCTGGCCACCTCGTCGCCGATGACCAGCTGGATCCGGCGCAGCGCATCGATCGCCAGCGCGGTGCCGGACGGGGTTGGCCCGTCGGTGAGGTCGGTCCGGCGATAGGCAAGCACTTCCGCGTCGTCGGCGGTATCGCTGAAGATGCCGAACTCGTCGGTGAAATGCTCCGACATGGTGTCCACCAGTGCACCGGCAGCGGCCAACCACGGTCCGCCGTTCACACTGGTGTGCCTGGCCAAGAACGCGGTTGTCACCGCCGCATGGTCCTCCAGAATGCCGGCGGCCGTGCCGACCCGGCCGTTGCGAGACACCCGGCGCAACCTGCCCTGCACGACGTGCAACTCCAACAGCAGCCGGGCGGCCCGGTCGGCCGCTTCGTCGGCCCATGCGGCGGCCCGCGCAGCGGCGTAGCCGGTCAACGCAGTGATGGCGAAGCCGTTCCAGGCGGCGACTACCTTGTCGTCGCGAAGTGGTTGCGGCCGTTGCCTTCTGGCGACAAGTAAGCGGGCCCGGACATCGGCGAACCGGTGCGCGTCGTCGGGGTCGTCCGGCAGCTGGAGCACGCTGGCGCCGGCCTCGAAAGTGCCGGACTCGGTGACGCCGAAGATCTCCGCCGCCCACCGTCCGTCGTCGGAGCCGAGCGTCTCGATCAACTGTGCCGGTGTCCAGACATAGCTGGCGCCCTCCACGCTCGCCCCGTCCGTCCCCGGCGCATCGGCGTCCAGCGCCGCGGCGAAACCGCCCGCTGGGGTACCGAGCTCGTCGACGATGAACCGGGCGATCCCGTCGGCCACTCGGCCGAAGAACTCCTCACCCGTTGCTCGCCACAGCTGGACGTAGGTAGCCAGCAGCAGCGCATTGTCGTACAGCATTTTCTCGAAATGCGGCACCGTCCACGACGAGTCGACGCTGTATCTGGCGAAGCCGCCGGCCAGCTGGTCGTGTATGCCGCCGCGAGCCATCCGCAGCGCGGTGTGCGACACCACCGTCAGGCTGCCGGCGTCGCCTGTGCGCCGATGGTGAGCGAGCAGGAAGGCCAGCGCCGGCTGGGTCGGGAACTTCGGCGGTCCGCCGAAGCCACCGTTCAGGGTGTCGTGAGCGGAACGGAGGGAGTCCGCCGCCTTGTCCAGCACTGCGGCGTCGACCGGCGACACCGGCGGGCAGGGGCCGCCGATCGGGCAGACGCGGCTGACGTCGGTTGGCCGCAGTTCGGAGGAGGCGCAGGCCTGCACGACCGCGGATCCTTGGGCGATCACCTCGTCGCGGCGGTGGGTCCATGCCTCGCCGACTGCCGCCAGCAGCCGCAACAAGTGCTCACGGGCGAAATAGGTACCTGCGTAGAACGGGGCACCGGCGGGAGTAGCGAACACCGTCATCGGCCAGCCGCCTCGGCCGGTCATCGCGGTGGTGGCGTGCATGTAGACCGCATCGATGTCCGGGCGTTCTTCGCGGTCCACCTTCACCGGAAGGGTGCCGGCGTTGATCGCCGCGGCAACCTCGGAATCCTCGAACGACTCGTGAGCCATCACATGGCACCAATGACAGGCGGCGTAGCCGACCGAGATCAGCAGCGGGACATCGCGACGCCTCGCTTCGGCCAGCGCCTGCGACCCCCATTCCCACCAGTCCACCGGGTTCTGGGCGTGCTGCAGCAGATAGGGGCTGGTCGAGCTGGCAAGCCGGTTCGTCACCGCGGTGCCCCTGATCGGGCCTGGTCTCTCATCGCCATCAGTCCGACCTGTCCTGCCAGGTGCAGACGCAGATTTCGTTGCCTTCCGGATCTGCCAGTACCCAGAAGGCGCGGGCTCGCTCGTCGGACAGCAGCCGGCCGCCGGCATCGATGGCGGCCTCCACCCTGGCGTCCGCCTCGTCCTCGCCGACCATCACGTCGAAGTGGATCCGGTTGCGTTGCTCGCGCGGGGCATCCATCTGCTGGAACCAGATGGCTGGCCCCTGCCAGGCAGGATCGACCAATGGTGCGTCCGGCGCACCGTCACCGACCTCGTCGGCATAGCCGAGTACGGCCTTCCAGAACGGCCGGATCGCCGGGATGTCCATCGCGTCGATCGCCAGCTCGACCACCTGGACGGCCCGACCAGCGATCTGCGGAACGCCCTGAAAGCCCTGCGCCGCAAGGGCTTTGTCGATCATCGATGCGAGGTCTGCATCGGCTTGGGTGACCCACCCGACGGCGGCGGTCTGCAGCGTCAGCGCGACGGCACCGTCGGTAAGTTCGACGCGCAGCCGACCGCCGGCGGTGGCGCCGGCCGCAGCCAGCACCAAGGCCAGCGCCGCTGCGCCGTCGGCCATCGAGGCGACAGCAACGACGCTGGCCAGCGTGCCGCCAACGAACCTCCAGCCGGTTCCGGCCACCGCTGCAGCGGCAGCGGTGCGGGTCATCCTTGGCAGGGTTTCGCCGTGCGGTTCGGGCATGCGCCCAGCCTGACACGAGACACCGACGGACGACACCGTTCGGGCGGTAAGGAACCGAGCACACCGGCAGGTCACCTAGAATCGAGCTGACGGCTCGCGCCCGATCCCGCAGCGTGGGTCGACTCGGGCTTGTCCGCATGCCTGCGCCGCGACTTTCAACTGCGTCGAAGAGCCGGCGCCCGCCGCACGAGACGCACACCGAGGAGATATCAGCGTGAAGAGCACCGTCGAGCATCTGAACCCCACCAGGGTGAAGCTCACCGTCGAGGTTCCGTTCGGCGAACTCGAGGCGCAGTTCGACGCCGCGTACAAGGCAATCGCCGGCCAGGTGAACGTTCCAGGCTTCCGCAAGGGCAAAGTGCCGGCCAAGATCCTGGAGTCCAGGGTCGGCCGCGGCACCATCCTGTCGGAGGTGGTCAACGAGGCGATACCGGCCAAATATGGCGAGGCCGTCGAACAGAACGAGCTGTCGCCGCTCGGCCAGCCGGAGATCGAGGTCACCAAGCTGGAAGACCGCGACACCCTCGAGTTTACCGCTGAGGTGGACGTCCGGCCGGAGTTCACCCTGCCGGCGATTGGTGAGGTCGCCGTCACTGTCGAGGCCGTCGAGATCACCGATGCCGACGTGGACGAGCAGGTGGAAGCGCTGCGCGAGCGGTTCGCGGCGACAACGGCCGCCGAGCGGCCGGCCGCCGACGGGGACCTGGTGACGATCGACTTGCGGGCTGCGGTCGACGGCCAGGACGTGCAGGACGCCACCGCCGACGACCTGTCCTACACCGTCGGGTCCGACGATCTGGTCGACGGCATTGACCAGGCCATCACCGGGCTGTCCGCCGACCAGAGCAAGACCTTCACCACCCAGCTGGTGGCCGGCGAACATGCCGGCAGCGACGCCGAGGTAACCGTCACCGTCAAGAAGGTGTCCGACCGGGTGCTGCCGGAGGTCGACGACGAATTCGCCCAGCTGGCCAGCGAGTTCGACACCATCGACCAAATGCGGGCCGACCTCGCCGACCGGGTGCGCAGGGTGAAAAACATGTCGCAGGGTGCCGAGGCCAGGGACAAGGT
>JALYXB010000168.1 GCA_030947305.1 Actinomycetota bacterium
AGCAAAAGGAATCCGGCGTCCCGCAGGATCTCCGCGGAGTATCGGGTCTGCCCCGCGGCCACCGTGCCACCGCCGCCGAAACAGCCACAATCGATGCTCAGCCCGCGAGCTGCCGCCGAGATCACCCCAGCGATGTAGATCACCAGCATCACCGCGCTGCTCACCGCCGTCAGCCGAACGGCAAGGCCGACCACCAGTAACAACCCGAGGCCGATCTCAAGATAGGGCAGCACCGAGGCCACCGGATGGACGGCGCGTTCCGGCAGGATCTGGAACGCCCGAACGGCGACGATCGTCTGCAACGAGTTCGATGCCTTCTGGAAACCGGAGATCAACCAGACCGCTGCCACCCCGAGCCGCACCAGCAGCCCGACGATGTCAAGGATCATGGCCCGCCGGCTGTCCCGGCCGGCGCGCAAGGCAGGCAACTCCATCGTTCGACGGTAGCGCGCGGTCGGCAGCAGACCGCGGGTGCCGACCGGGCGGGCGGCGGGACTACCCGGCCGACCGCAGCACTACCCGGCCTTGGACACCACGTCGACCACCACGGCCAGCGACGGCGACTGCTGCGCCGAATTGGCAGGGATCAGCAGCAGCACCCGGCTGCCGACGGTGACGCCGGCCAGCGCCGCGAACGGCGAGCCGGCGGACAGCTGAACCTGCTCAGGGCCGGTGCCGCCACCACTGGTCGGGTTCGCCGTTGCCGATGGCCAGGTACTGCCCTGTGGTTGACCGGTCCAGTCGACGGCAATGTACTGCGCCAGGATCTGGTCATTGGCGACCAACTTCGGCCCGGTTCCGGCGGCAATCGTCAGCACGGTGGCCTTCTTCGGCGCGGCGAGGCCGCTGGGGATGGTGACGGTCGGCTCCTTGCCGAGCGCGCCCCTCACTGTCGGCGCCGTCTTGGGCAACGCCTTCACCGGCACGTCGGTCTGGCCGCCGACAGTCGGGTCGAGCGCCTTGATGATGTCGATCACGAAGATGAGGGTGTCGGTGCCCTTGATCCCAGCCTTGGCACTACCGGTGGAGGTGTAGCCGTCGGCCGGCGGCAGGCTCAACAGCACCCGGCTGCCCACCTTCAGCCCGAGCAGGCTGACGTCCCACCCGGGCACCACCTTGCGGACACCGATCGCGAACGCCTGCGTCGCCTTGCGGTCGTAGGAGTTATCGAAGACCTTGCCGCCCCAGATCTGCCCCAGGTAGTTGGTGACCAGCACCTCGCCCTTCTTGATCACCGGACCGGTGCCTTCGGTCAGCACCTGCCGCTGCAAGCTGGGCGGTGGGTTGCCCTTGGGAACCGTGATGGTCGGCTTCTGGCCGAACTGGCCCGAAACCGTCGGCATCTGGCCGGCTGGAACGGCGCTGGCCACCACGGTTGCCGGCGGCACAACGGGACCAGGCGTGGGCGCCGCCGACGAGTCGATGTTTGGGCCGGCCGAGCCCGAAGCACCCGCGGAACCCCCGCTGGCTGCCGCACCTCCGGAGACGGCCGGAGTGGCCTGAGAGCCGCACCCGGCTATCAACAGGATCGGAACGACAAGGGCAACTGCGGCGACGGCGCGCAAACGCATAAGTGAGGCGTCCTTCTGGGTCAGCAATGCGGCGGTTTCGGGCGGGAGCAGCCACAACCGAACCGTGGAACCCTGCCACCCTACGCAGCCCGGTTGTGAGGATTGTTCCTCACCGGCCGGCACGGGTACCCGGCCGGACGCGCCGACGCAGAATCCGGCCACAGCGTAGGCGTGGTGCGCGCGGGCCATACCCTGATGCTGTGGCTCCCAACACTCGGGTATTCGTGGCGCGGTTAGCCGGTCTTCCGGTGTTCGGCCCCAGCGGTGAATCGATCGGCAAGGTGCGTGACGTGATCGCCGCGTTGCGCCTGGATCGGCAGCCGCCACGGGTGCTCGGCATCGTGGTCGAGCTGCCGACAAGGCGACCCATTTTCGTGCCGATGTTGAGGGTTGCCACCGTCGAACAACATGGGGTGGCGCTGGCCACCGGCCAGGTCAGCATGCGCGGCTTCGAACTGCGGCCGACCGAGATCCTGGTGCTCGGCCAGCTGGTCGGCGCCGAGCTACGGGTGGCCACCACCCAGACATCGGTCACCGTCGCCGATGCCGGCATCGAGCAGAGCCGCACCAGGGACTGGCTCATCACCCGGCTGGCGGTACGCGAACGCAGCGGCCGGCTGACCCGCAGGGCACCAGTGCAGGTGCTGAACTGGACCGACGTCCGCGGCACCGGCGCCACCGAACTGCTGGGCGGCGGCATCACCGACATCCAACAGCTGCTGATGAGCTTCGAGGGCATGCGGGCCGCCGACGCCGCGACGGTGATGCGGGACATGCCGCCGCAGGCCCGCTACGACCTGGCCGAGGCGCTGCCGGACGAGCGGCTGGCCGACCTGCTGGAAGAACTACCGGAGGACGACCAGAAGGATCTGCTGGCCCACCTGCACGAGGACAGGGCAGCCGACGTACTGGAGGCGATGGACCCCGACGATGCCGCCGACCTGCTTGCCGAGCTCACCCCGCGGGTGCAGGCGAGGCTGCTGGAACTGATGGAGCCGGAGGACTCGGCACCAGTCAGGCGGCTGTTGCAGTACTCCTTCAATACCGCCGGCGGGCTGATGACCCCGGAGCCGGTGATTCTGACCCCGGACGCAACCATCGCCGAGGCACTGGCCAGGGTCCGCTCGCCGGAGCACACACCTGCCCTTGCCTCGATGGTCTTCGTCGTGCGCCCGCCGCAGTCCACCCCCACCGGCCGCTATCTGGGCTGCGTGCACACCCAGCGGATGCTGCGGGAGCCGCCGTTCGAGCTGGTGGCGGGCGCGCTTGACACCGACATGGCACGGTTGTCGCCGGACGCCTCGCTGCCGGAGGTCACCAGGTTTTTCGCCACCTACAACCTGGTATGCGCGCCGGTGGTCGACGACGACGACCATCTGCTGGGCGCCGTCACCGTCGACGACGTGCTGGATCATCTGCTACCGGACAACTGGCGAGACAAGGGGTTCGGCGAGATGGTCGCCGCCGAAGCAGCCAGCGCGGCGAAGGCCGCCACCACCACCTGATCGGACCGCACCCGGTCCTACACCAGCCGAACTTTCCGAGGAGGACCGATGACCAAGCCAGCCAGCCGCAACACCCTGAGCGACCCCTACGTCAAAACCAGCCTGGTCCCCCGGGTCAGTATCGACAGGGAAACCTTCGGCCGGGCCAGCGAACGCTTCGCCAGGTACCTGGGCACGTCGACGTTCATCATGCAGATGAGCGTGTTCTTGCTCATCTGGTTTCTGTGGAACGCATTGGCACCGTCGAACCTGCGGTTCGACAACTATCCCTTCCAATTCATGACACTGCTGCTGAGCCTGCAGGCCTCCTATGCCGCCCCGCTGATCCTGCTGGCCCAGAACCGGCAGGACGACAGAGACCGCATCTCGATGGAGGAGGACAGGTCGCGGGCAGCGCAGACCAAAGCCGACACCGAATACCTGGCCCGCGAGCTGGCGGCCGTCAGGATCAACATCGGCGATGTGGCCACCCGCGACTACCTGCGCGGTGAGATGGAGCGCATCCGGCAGGATCTGGCCGAGCTGACCGGAGCCCTACAGGCGGCCGGAGCAATCGCGCCGCCGGCACCCGGCGACCGGGACGGCAGGGCCGACAACAGATCGGGAAACAAGGACAAGGCGAAGAAGGCCAAGCGGGACAAGGCCGTTGCCGGCGCTCCTCGATCACCGCGCGAAGCCCCGCAGCCGACGACTCCCGGCGGGCAGGAATAGCCTGTCTGAATCATCAGTCAGCGGGAGGAGGGTCGGCCCACCACCCGGCTTGACAAGCAAGGAGATGCATGATGACTGCTGGCACCAAGGACGAGCCCTGGCAGCTGCTGACGCCGCCGGGATCGTCGGCCTACACGATGTATCGCGACGAGCAGGCCGACCCACCGGCCCTGGTCTGCCAGGTGGGCTCGACAACGCTGAAGTACCACCTGTCGGCTATCGATGACCTGCACGCCTGGCTCGTCGCCGCGGGCGACTGGGTAGATCTCGGCGCCGCCGATGAAGGCAAACCCGCCAAGGACGGCACCGTCGAGGCGTGGGGCCGTGCCGCCGAGAATCCGGTGGGTGGCTGGTACGGCCTGCGCAATGGCTACCGGGGTCGCTTCGGGATGTACCTGCCGCCGCTGCTCGAGCACCTCGGCCTTGTCGAGCTCACTCACGATCCGCGTAACAACCGAATGAGAGCCCTCTGATCTCTCCCGCTGCCGAACGCCGACTGGCGAGGTTGCGGCGGCGGCCCAGCATTCCTCGGCATCAGACGCCGCCGGTGAGGGTGATGCCGCCATCGATCACCAGAGTCTGCCCGGTGATCCAGCCGGCGTCGGACGATGCCAGGAAGGCGACGGCAGCCGCCACATCGTCGGGCTCGCCGAGTCGCTGCAGCGGGTAACCGGCGGCGACCTGCTCCTCACGGCCGACGTACAGGGCCTCGGCGAACCTGGTCCTCACCACGGCCGGGGCCACCGCGTTCACCCGCACCTTTGGTCCGAGCTCGACCGCCAGCGAACCTGTCATGCTGATCACCGCGGCCTTACTCGCGCCGTAGAACGCGATACCGGCAGAGGCCCGCAGACCGGCCACCGACGCGACATTGACGATCGCTCCCCCACGCCGGGACATCCCGCTACCGCACACCTGGCGGACCCATCCCAGAGTGCCGATCACGTTGACCTCCAACACTTTCCGGGCAGAAGCATCGTCGATGTCGACCAGCGCACCGTATGCAGGATTGATGCCGGCGTTGTTGACAAGGATGTCGACCGGCCCGAACTGGCTGGTTACCGCATCGACAACGGCGGCCCGGTGCTCAGGATCGTCGGCGGCGCCGGGAATTCCCAGCGCGCACCCACTGCCGCCCAGCGCCGCCACGGCGGAAGCAAGTGATTCCGGGCGGCGCGCGGTGATCGCCACCCGGGCTCCCTCGGCGACCAGCCGGGCCGCGATAGCCAACCCGATGCCGCGGCTGGCACCCGTCACGACGGCGACCTTGCCGGTCATCCGCCCGTCAACCGGCCCGGCCATTTC
>JALYXB010000171.1 GCA_030947305.1 Actinomycetota bacterium
GCGGCCACATCGACCAGATCGCCGCCGTCCTCGACTCGCTGCGTAGCAACCCGGACTCCCGCCGGCACCTGGTGTCGGCCTGGAACGTCGCCGAGGTGAAGGACATGGCGCTACCGCCGTGCCACTCACTTTTCCAGTTCTACGTCGCCAACGGCAAGCTCAGCTGTCAGCTGTACCAACGGTCGGCGGACGTCTTCCTCGGTGTCCCGTTCAACATCGCCTCCTACGCGCTACTGGTGCACCTGGTGGCGAAGGTGGTCGGCCTGCAACCGGGCGATTTCGTCCACACCATGGGCGACGCGCACCTGTACGCCAACCACTTCGAGCAGGCCAAGTTGCAGCTGCTCCGCGAGCCGCGTCCGTTGCCGACCCTGCACATCGCCGACCACGTCCGCGATCTGGACTCGATCTCGTCAGACGACATTTCGGTGCTCGGCTACCACCCGCACCCTCCGATCAAGGCACCGATCGCCGTCTGACACCGGATCCCGGCCCGAGCGCCGGACCGATTGAGCACCACCGACCCAGAATGAGCAGCAGAAATATCGTCAATGTTCCGCTGCTCATTCCTTGGAACTGGTGCTCAATCCGGCCGCCGGGGCAGCGGTACGCCTCTTCAACGGTGCGCCCCTTTGGCAATGCTTCGTCTAGCGGAGCATTGCCAAAGGTTCAGCTGCGGGTGAGCCGTCGGACGGCGAGTTCGGCCAGCAGCGTCGCGGTTTCCGGCAGGATCGAGTCGTCGAAGGCGGCCAGCGGCGAGTGGTTGGTGGCCGAGTTCGCCGGGTCGCCCTTGGAGGCGCCGACGAACAGGTAGGCACCCGGTACCTCGTTCAGCACCCTGGAGAAGTCCTCCGAGCCGGTCAGCGGATCGGCCAGCTCGATGAACCGGTCGGCGCCGAACAGCTCCCGGGCCACCCCTGCCGCGAACGCGAACTCGGACTCGTCGTTGACCGTCACCGGGTACTCGCTGATGAAGCTCGCCTCGACGGTCAGCCCGTGGGCGGCGGCGATCTGCTCGCACAGCTGCACCGTCAGCTCGGCGGCCTTCTGGCTGGCTTCCGGAGAAAACGTGCGTACCGTCGCCTCGAACACCGCCTCGTCCGGGATGATGTTTCGCTTCGTCCCGGCGTGGAAGCTGCCGACGGTGATCACGACCGGGTCGAAGACGTTGAACCTGCGGGTGACCATGATCTGCAGGGCTGTCACCATTTCGGCGGCCGCCGGGATCGGATCCTTGGACATGTGCGGCGACGACCCGTGCCCGCCGGCGCCGACCACCCGGACCTGCAGGCCGTCCGAGGCCGCCATCAGCGGGCCGGGCCTGGCGGCAACAGTGCCCTTCGGAAAGTAGCCGGAGAACACATGCAGGCCGTAGGCGGAGTCGGCGCGCTTGCCGGCGGCGTCCAGCACACCTTCGTCGACCATGTAACGGGCGCCGTCGAAGCCCTCCTCACCCGGCTGCAGCATGAACACCACATCACCCGGCAGCTCGTCGCGGTAAGCGGCAAGTAGCCGGGCCGCGCCGACCAGCCCGGCCATGTGCAGATCGTGGCCGCAGGCATGCATGGCGGCGCTGTGGGCCGAGTCGGCGGCCGGCGCGAACGGCTCCCCCGTCAACTCGACCACGGGGAGCCCGTCCATGTCGGCGCGCAGCAGCACCACCGGGCTGTCCTCGGAGCGTTTCCCGCCGCGCAGCACGCCGGTGATCGAGGAGACCTGGGTACCGGTGGAGATCTCCAAGCCGAGGCCGTGGAGTTCGGCCAGCAGCGTCTGCTGGGTGACCGGCAGTTCCAAGCCGACCTCGGGAATGGCATGCAGCTTACGGCGCAAGGCAATCAGATCGGCGGACAGGGCCTTCGATTCGGTGAGCAGGTTCACGCTGACCGACGTTACCCGGCCGCCCCGCCCGGCCGCCCGAAAGGCCGCCCCAAAGGCCGCCCCAAAGGCCGCTCCGAAGGCCGTCGAGCGCAGGTTCAGCGCCGCGAGTCAGTCGGCCACCAGCACGGCTCCCGAGTGCGCGTCGAACAGGTGGATCTTGGAGGTGTCGTACCAGAGGTTGGCGTTGCTGCCCTGCGCCACCCTGGACGCAGCATCCAACCTGGCGGTGACGGCGGTGCCTTCACCGTGCATGTCCTGACCGGCGTCCTTCGCCAGGTCTTCCAGGTCGGCGGACTGCGCGACATCGCCCTGCACGGTGAAGTAGGCGAACACATCCGAGCCCATCGACTCGACGATGTCGATCGGCACGGTGAACCTGCCGCCCGGCTTGTCGCCGATGATGTTGGCGTCTTCGAAGTGTTCCGGCCGGATCCCGAGGATCACTTCCGCCGAGGTCGCCTTCTGAACGGCCTGCCTGGCCCTGTCCGGCAGCTCCGCCTCACCGAGCGCGCTGGTGATGTTGCCGCCCTCGACCTGGGCCGGCAGGAAGTTCATCGAGGGGCTGCCGATGAAGCCGGCGACGAACAGGTTGTTCGGCGTCTCGTAGAGCTCCGACGGTGCACCGACCTGCTGGACGATGCCGCCGCGCATCACCACCACCCGGTCGCCGAGCGTCATCGCCTCGGTCTGGTCGTGGGTGACGTACAACGTGGTGGTGGCCAGTGTCTTCTGGATCCTGGCAACCTGGGTGCGCATCTGCACCCGCAGCTTCGCATCGAGGTTGGACAGCGGCTCATCCATCAGGAAGGCCTTCGGGCTGCGGACGATGGCCCTACCCATGGCGACGCGTTGGCGCTGCCCGCCGGACAGGTTCGCCGGTTTGCGGTCCAGGTGCTGGGTGAGCTCCAACATTTCGGCCGCCTGCTCGACCTTCTGCCGAATGGTGGCCTTGTCCGCCTTGGCCAGCTTCAACGGGAAGCCCATGTTCTCCGCCACCGTCATGTGTGGGTACAGGGCGTAGGACTGGAACACCATCGCGATGTCGCGGTCCTTGGGCGCCTTGTTGTTCATCACCTCGCCGTCGATGCGCAGTTCACCGGTGGTGATGTCCTCAAGGCCGGCGACCATGTTCAACGTCGTCGACTTCCCGCAGCCGGACGGTCCGACCAGGATGATGAACTCCCCGTCGGCGATCGTCAGGTTCAGGTCGTCGACGGCCAGCGCGCCATCCGGGTAGCGCTTGACCACATGGTCCAGCACGATTTCTGCCACGATCACTCCTTCATGCGAGGGAAAAAGCTCGAGTCGGACGGGTCAGCCCTTGACGGCGCCGTTGGTCAGTCCTGCCACGATGCGTCGCTGGAACAGCAGCACCACGATCAGCACCGGGATGGTGATCACCACGCCCGCGGCCGTGATGGCGCCGGTCGGCACCTGGTAGGTGGTGGCACCGGTGAAGTACGACATCGCTGCAGGGACGGTGCGGGCCGCGTTGGTGGTGGTCAGCGACAGTGCGTACAGGAAGTCGTTCCAGCAGCCGATGAACACCAGGATGCCGGTGGTGAACACCCCAGGCATGGCCAGCGGTGCGATCACCTGCCGGAACGCCTGATAAGGGGTGGCGCCGTCCATCTTGGCTGCCTTCTCCAGCTCCCACGGGATCTCCCGGAAGAACGCCGACAGCGTGTAGATCGCCAGCGGCAGGGCGAAGGTGACATACGGGATGATCAGCCCTGGCCAGGTGTTGAACAGCCCGGTCGCCGTCTCGATCTTGAACAGTGGGGTGATGAGGGCGATCTGCGGGAACATCGATACCAGCAGTGACATTCCGACTATGGCCTTCTTGCCGGGGAAATCCAGTCTGGCGATGGCGTAGGCGGCGAACACTCCGAGCACGATCGCCAACAACGTGGAGATCAGGCAGATGCCGATCGAGTTGATCAGCGCGTGCCGGAAGTCGCTGTCGTAGAAGATGGCCTTGTAGCTGTCAAACGTCCAGTTACTCGGACCGGAGATGAATGACCCGTCGTTGATGGAGCCGGGGTTCTTCACCGACAGCGAGATGATCCACAGGATCGGGATGAAGGCGTAGGCGAGCACCAGCGCGTTGGCAATTCCCCAGCCGGCCTTCTTACCCGGCGTCGCCATGGTGTTCGCCGCCGTACCCGGCTTCTTCGTACGTGTCTTCTGAGTACCCGCCGGAGCGGTGATGGTGGCCATCTACTTCCTCCCGCCGGCGTCGGAACCGGGCGCAGCCGTCCCGAACAATTTGATGAACAGGAACGCGATGATCGCGGTGGTGATGAAGATCAGCACCGACATCGCCGAGCCGATGCCCAGGTTCAGGCCGCCGAGCAGGTTGTCGTACGCGATCATCGAGACCGACTTCGTACCGTTGGACCCGTTCGTCAGCACGAATATGTTGTCGAAGATCCGGAAGGCATCCAGCGTGCGGAACAGCAGCGCCACCAGGATCGCCGGTTTCATCAGCGGGATGGTGATCTGCCAGAATCGCTGACTGACGGTGGCGCCGTCCATCGACGCGGCCTTCAGCAGGTCCTCCGGTACCAGCGCGAGGCCGGCCATCAGCAGTAAGGCCATGAAGGGCACCGTCTTCCAGACCTCGGCCAGGATGATGACGACCAACGACGAGTTGTGCCCGGTCAGCGGCGCCGAGTTGCCGGCGAGCCAGCCGGTGTTCTGGGTCCACGCGTATTTCCAGGAGAAGGCGGCGACCACGGTGACGATCGCGTACGGAACAAGGGCCGATGTCCGCACCAGCCCCCTGCCGATCAATGTGCGGTGCATGACCAGCGCCAGCAGCATGCCGAACACCAACTCGAAGAACGTACTGATGACGGTGATCTCCAACGTCACGAAGAAGGCTTTCCACCAGATCGGGCTGGACAGGATGGTGGCGTAGTTGGACAGCCCGATGAATTTGTTGGCGTCCGGGGTCCGCAGATCAGCGCGGTTCAGCGACAGCCACAGCGCGTAGATCACCGGGTAGGCGGCGACGGCGAGCATCACGATGATGGCCGGCGCACACAGCATCAGGCCGAGTCGGCGTTCGGCCTTCTTGCCCTCGCTGTGACGCTGCTTGGCAATGGCGACCGCATCCGGGTCGCCCGGGTCCTTGACATCGGGGTCGACAACGGCATGGCTCATGGCAGGATTCCTCGTCCGTCGAGCGACTGTTGGATGTCCTTCTGCAGGGTGTTGGCCGTCGACTGCGGGTCGATCGCTGCGGGCGGCGACAGCGTCGTCGAGACGATGGTGGAGATGTTCTGGTACAGCGGAGTGATCGGCCGGGTCGAGGCGTCTTTCAGCTCGGCAAGGATCTCGGTGTACATCGGGTAGGCGGTTTGGAATTGCTTGTTGGTGTACAGGCTCTGCAGTACCGGGACGTTGCCGGCATCCAGCGCGCCGTTGAGTTGGCTGGTTTCGTCGCGCAGGCACATCGCAGCCTGATAGGACTCGGTGGGATGCTTGGAATAGCTACTGATCGCGTAGTTGAGCCCGCCGAGGGTGACCTTGGTGTTCTGGCCGGGGACGATCTGCGGGTAGACGACATAGCCGAGATCGTCGACGATCTTCTTGCTCTGCGGGTTGGTCTCGGCGTCGGTACGCATCGCCGAGAGCACATACGGCCAGTTGATGATGAAGGCGCTCCTGCCCTGTTCCATCTCGGCGAAGATCTGCGGTTCCTGGTCCTGCGAGAGCGAGTCGCTGGCCAGCCCGGAGGTCGCCAGCTGGTGCAGCAGGGTGAGGGCCTGGACAGCCTTGCTGTCGACGGTGGCCTTGCTGCTGTCGGCGTTGACGAAGGTGCCGCCGTAGGAAGCCAGGATGGTGTTGAACGCCACTACGTAACCCTCGTACTGCGCCCCCGTCAGCCCGATCTGGTAGACCTTGTGCTCGCTCTTGAGCTTTTGTGCCTGGCTGATCATGTCGGCCCAGGTCTTCGGCGGATGCGGCACCAGTGATTTGCGATACCACAGCAGTTGAACATTGGTGCTGCGCGGAATGGCGTACAGCTTGCCCTGCACGGTGGAGGTGGCCAGCGGTTGCTTGAGAACACCGGCACTGGCCTTGGCTTTCTCGTCGCCGGTCAGCTCCTGAATCCATCCGGCCTTGGCGAACTCCGCCACCCAGGTGACATCCATCCCCAGGATGTCCATGCCGCTGTCCTTGGCGGCCAGCCGGCGGACGAACTGCTGACGCTGCCCGTCGGCGTCCGAGGGAATCAGGTTCTTCACGATGGTGTACTTGCCGGCCGCTTGCTGATTGCAGCGAGCGAGCACCTTGTCGAATTTGGTCTCGCTGGCGCTGCCGTACAGGTTGATCGAGATGGCCCCCGAGTTAGACGAACAGGCCGTCAACCCGGCCGCCACCAGGAGCCCGGCGGCGACAGCAATCCCGGCCCGCTTGCCTCGTCCGCGTAGTGGTAAATGTTCTCGGAACCCCACGGTTCCTCCCGTCATTGGAACGAGGCGACACCGCTGAATGTGAGTCAGCTGACACTGCCGTCGCTTCGTAACCTAGGGCTGCCCGGCCGTCTGTGCAATGGCGACAGGCCCAATACTTGCAGGAGACCGCAGTTGTCACGGTGCAAGATCGTTTACCTTGACGGTTCATGATCTTTTTATCCGGGCAGCCAGGATCCTCTCGACCGGCCATCGGGGCCGTCGGGAGCGGTCGATCCGCCCGCCGGGATCAGCGGACGGGCGCTTCAGTCCGACCGTAGGGCAGCACGATGCGCAGGTTGGCGGCGGGGTTACCGCTGGACTCTCGCCGCGTCCCGCCCTGCGCGATCCCGGACAGGTGACGACCACCGATAGTCGCCTTGTCGCCGTGAGACTTGTCCAGCCAGGCCGCCGCCGACGAACTCGCCTTCAGCGAATTGGCGGCCACCTTCTGGGTGAAGGTGTCGATCCTGATCGCATCGCTGACGGAGCTCAGCACGTCGGACAGTTCCAGTTCGAGGGCGCCGCAGATCGACGCAAGCAATTCGCTGGAGGCCTCCTTGCGGCCGCGCTCTACTTCCGACAGGTATCCGAGTGACACGTTGGCCGCCGTCGATACATCGCGCAACGTCCGATTCTGCCGGGTGCGGGCATCCCGCAGGGTCTCCCCTAGTGCGTCTCTCAGCAACACGAGGCACCTCCTCCCTGGCCGGGTCGCGCAGCGATTCGTGCGGTCGCTCGCTGTAGTTACGTTCTGCGTGTTCACGTCCTGCCAAACATACCTGCTCAACGTCGGCGATCGTGGGTCTGTTCCACGACGGCGAGCCGGAGCAGGGCGAGCGCGGCGTTCACCGCCGCTACCCGCACCGCCTGCCGCGACGCGATCGGATCGTCACCGGGGACGGGTGCTGTCGACTCGCCGCGCAGCAACCCTGACGGTCCCGACAGCGCGACATACCAGGTGCCGGCGGAGATTCCGTCCTGCGGATCTGGCCCGGCGACGCCGGTCAACCCGATTCCGATGTCGGCGGCACAGCGGCGCCGGGCGCCCTCGGCGAGCGCGGCGGCAACGTCGGGATCGACCGCTCCGCGTGCTGCCAGCAATGCCGAGGGCACATCGGCAAGGGTGTGCTTGAGATCGGTGGCGTACACGACCAGGCCGCCGCGGACAACGGCGCTGGATCCAGGGACGGAGATCAGCGCCGCGGTCAGCAGACCACCGGTGAGCGACTCGGCGGCGGCCACCGTCAGGCCGGCGGCGGCCAGCTGAGCGACCAGAGCCGCTAGGGTCCGGTCGGCGACCGGCAGTTCGGCATCGCCGGTCGGCGGGCCGGCCAGCAGCAGATCGAACGGGTTGGGCGCCGTCACCGGCTGCTGACACCCCGGGGGCGGCCGCCTGCTACCAGCCTGGCCGCCCGCGCCAGGTAGTCGACGCCGGTGCCGATCGTGAGCAACACGGCAAGCCACATCAGCGCCACCCGCACCCAGTCGAGCTGGTGCGGGAAGGGCATCACGTACAGGCCGATGGCCACCAGCTGGATCAGCGTCTTGAGCTTGCCGCCGGGACTGGCAGCGATCACCCCGTATTTGATGATGGCGAAGCGCAGCAGGGTAATGCCGATCTCCCGAAATAGGATCACCAGCGTCATCCACCAGGGCAGATCGCCCAACATGGACAGGCCAACCAGCGCAGATCCGGTTAATGCCTTGTCGGCGATCGGATCGGCGATCTTACCGAAATCCGTTACCTGGCCACGACTTCTGGCGATCCGGCCGTCGTACCGATCGGTGATCGCTGCAACGGCGAAGACACCGAAGGCGATCCACCGCCAGGCATTGTCGTGTCCCCCAAGGTTGAACAGCGACAGCAGGAAGACCGGTACCAGGATCAAGCGCAGCACCGTCAGCGCGTTCGGCAGGTTCATCAGGGACACCGGCACATAGCCCGCGGCCGGACCGGCGGGGACGCCAGAGGTGTCAGGCGGCTGGGCGTCGGTGGGTGGCACGCCTGTACTCATCGGGAACCCGCGGTGACCCGTCGCAGGTCGTCGGGATCGGCGGCCGGCCTGGCCAACACCTCGACCGGTGCCGCGATCAGGTCAATGCCGTCGGTGCCGACCACCGTTGCCCGCACCATGTCCCCCAACTCGACGCCGTCCGCGCCGGTCAGCTCGGTACTGCCGTCCACCTCGGGCGCTTGATGGGCACCGCGGCCGGTGACGCTTCCGCTGGAATCGCCATCCAGATCGTCCACCAGCACGACGATCTCGGTGCCGATTCTGTCCTCTGCCCGTTGCGCGGACAGTTCCTCAGCCAGCGCGGTGATCCGTTCGACCCGCTCGGCGATCTCATCGTCGTCGACCTTGTCCGGTAGATCAAGGGCAGCGGTGCCGTCTTCGTCCGAATAGCCGAACACCCCGACCGCATCCAACCTGGCTCCGATCAGGAACGTCTCCAGAGCCTGGACATCCGCGGACGTCTCACCGGGGAATCCGACGATCACGTTGGACCGGATGCCGGCGTCCGGCGCGATGTCCCTGATCTGCCGCACCAGGCCGAGGAAGCCGTCCACCGAACCGAACCTGCGCATCCGACGCAGCACCGGCTCGGAGGCATGCTGGAACGACATGTCGAAGTAGTCGGCAACCCGCGGGGTGTGCGCAATCGCCTGCAGCAACGAGGGTTTCGTCTCGGCCGGCTGCAGATAGCTGAGCCGCACCCTGACGATTCCCGGTACCTGCGCGAGCGAGGTCAGCAAGTCCTCCAGCGGTCGAGCAGCCGGCAGGTCCTTGCCGTAGGACGTCGAATTCTCGCTCACCAGCACGATCTCCCTGACACCCTGGCCGGCCAGCCAGTGCGATTCGGCGACGATCTCTGTCGGCGGTCGGGAGACGAACGAGCCGCGGAAGGCCGGGATGGCGCAGAAGGTGCAGCGCCGGTCGCAGCCGGAGGCGATCTTCAGCGGTGCCACCACCCCGGCATGCAACAGCTTGCGGGTCAGCAACGGGCCGGCGGCAGTGCCTGACGGGGCGGCGTGGCCAGGCACCGAGAGAGCGCCGGCGGCCGCCGGTCTGGCAACCGGCGAGAGCGGCAGCAGGGTGCGGCGGTCGACCGGCGTGTGGGCTGCCGGTCGATGCCCGTTCAGCACGCCAGCGAGCAGGTCGGCGAGCTCAGGGTAGGAGTCGAAGCCGAGCACGGCGTCAGCTTCCGGCAGCGCGTCGGCCAGTTCGGCGCCATAGCGCTCGGCCAGGCAACCGACGGCGACCACCTTGGCGCCGGTGTCGGCGTGGGCAAGCACGGTGTCGATGGAATCCTTCTTTGCGCTGGCGACGAAGGCGCAGGTGTTCACCACCACGAGGT
>JALYXB010000210.1 GCA_030947305.1 Actinomycetota bacterium
GGCCGCCAGGTCCAATCGCCGGCGCATGCCGCCGGAATAGGTTTTCGCCTGCCGGTTGCCGGCCTCGGACAGGCCGAACCGCTCAAGCAGTTCCCCCGCGCGCCGGCGGGACTCGGGCGCGGAAAGGTGGTTCAGCCGCCCGACCAGCGTGATGTTCTCGGCGCCGGTAAGCAGTTCGTCGACGGCAGCGAACTGGCCGGCGAGCCCGATGCTCCGCCGCACTGCCTCGGGATCGCGCACGACGTCGATGCCCGCGACCTCCGCCCGGCCCGAGTCGGCGCGCAGCAGGGTGGTCAACACGTTCACCGCGGTGGTCTTACCTGCGCCGTTGGGCCCGAGCAGGCCCAGGATGGTGCCGGTGGGTATCTCGAGCGAGACCCCGTCGAGGGCCCGCACATCCTTGCCGAACGTCTTCACCAGATCGTGGGCGAGTACGGCGACTTCGTTGGCCACTGCGGCCCTCCATGGGTCGACTGGTCAGGCGACGAGCTTCAGGCACCCGAGCATAGGGGGCGGGTATGACGCCGACCAGCACGATCAGCTGCAGGCCCGGCGGTCCGGCCGCCGGCGCAGCTCGGCGACGGTTTCGTGGCGGCCTTCCGCGGCGATCCGCCTGGTCCGCGGTCGCGTTCCCTCCGGAACGTCGGCAAGGGTGGCCACCACCGACGGTTCGGTGACGTCGGCCAGTCCTGGAGCGGACACCAAGGCACGAGTGGCCATGTCGAAAACTGCCCCGCGCGGCAGGGTGTGAAGCTTGACGCCGGACATCATCAGTGGCTGGGTGCCGGTGGCGGTGTACGAGGTGGTGGTGACGTCGGATCCGTCGAAGATCGTCACCACCCCGCGGCCCTTCACCTCGAGCCGGCCATCCGGCGAGATGATCGCCGCGGTGTCCTCGTCGATGCCGATGCCGAGCTGAGCTGGGTTGGCGGCGATCAGCGCGAGTAGCCTGCCGAACCTGTTTCGCTGGGTGAAGTGCTGATCGATGACGGCGCCCTTGACCAGCCCCAGCCCCTCCGACACCTGACCGACCCTGAACTTCGGCGTACTGCCGCCACTCCCGAACGACACCATGTGCAGCGAGCAGATGCTGGCGCCGGCCGAGGTACCGGCCACCACCGCTCCGCGCTGGTGGGCTCGAACAACTGCATCACCGACGGGCGTACCGACGATCAAGGTCGCCAGCTTGGTCTGATTGCCACCGGTCATGAAAACACCGGTGGCCCGATCGATGGCCGCCACGATCGTCGGATCCGCTGCCTGCGGCCGCGATTCGGGCCGCAGCCCCTGCACCTCCCCGGCGCCGAGGTTGGCGAACAGCCGGAGGTAGGCATGGGTGATCTCGTCGCCGAGTGAAGATGCGGTGGCCAGGACGACAATCCTGGACTGCGGGCCACCAGCCAACCTGACGACCTCGCGCAGGATCGTCATCCGGCCGAGTTTGTCTTCGGCGCCGCCGATCGGCATCACCACACCGGCGGGCGTGGTGACAGGCCGGTCAGCCGAATCGGTCATGCGGGACAACGTAGCCCTCGCCGGCCGGCCGCAGCCAACCGCCGGGCCGCGCCGCCGGAGAGCGAGACACAAATGACGCCGCCAGCGGCGCATCCAGCAGGAATCGCCTCAGGCATTCATCGTCGCCGGTTCGATGCCCTGGGCCCGCAGCTTCCTGTTCCGCAGCAACGAGGAGATCATCGCGGCGCCGATGAACGCCACCCCGACCAGGCCGGTGACGATGTCATTGACCTCGACGCCGATGGACACCAGCAGGATCACCGCGAGCGCGCCGATCGCCCAGTGCGCGCCGTGCTCCAGATACACGTACTCCGCCAGCGTGCCCTTGCGCACCAGGTAGACCGTCAGCGACCGGACGAACATCGCGCCGATCAGCCCCAGACCCAGCGCGATCAGGATCGGATCCGCCGTGATCGCGAAGGCGCCGATCACCCCGTCGAAGGAGAACGAAGCGTCCAGCACCTCCAGATACAGGAACAAGAAGAACGCCGCCCTGCCGGTTGCCTTCACCAGCTGGGAGCGCCCGGACTTGGCCGGCTGCCCGCCGGCACTATCTGCGCTGTCGGAGCCGTCAACGTTGTCGGCTGCATCTTCCTGGTCGCTGCCGGCGCCCTCGAACAGCGAGCCGAGCCCGTTCACGATGATGTAGGTGACGATGCCGAGGATGCCGGACAGCAGCACCGTCTCGGTGTGCGTGTGGGCGATCTCGGCGGCCACCACCAGCGCCAGCCCGGCGATCACCACCGACAGCTGGTCCAACTTGCCCAGCCTGGCAAGTGGGCGTTCCAGCCACTGCAACCATTGGATGTCGCGCTCTTCGAAGATGAAGTCCAGGAACAACATCAGCAGGAACATGCCGCCGAACGCCGCGATCAGCGGATGCGCATCGTGCAGCACGGCGGCATACGACGTCGGATCGGAGATCGGCCGTCGTTGCATCGCCAACTCCCAGGCCCCGACAGGGCTCAGGTGTGCCGTCAGCCCGACGATCAGCACCGGGAACAGGATCCGCATGCCGAATACGGCGATGATGACGCCGATGGTCAGGAAGATCTTCTGCCAATAGTCGCTCATCCGCTCCAGGATGGTGGCGTTGACGACGGCGTTGTCGAAGGACAGCGACACCTCGAGCACGCCGAGGATCAGGCAGAGCGCAAGGCCCGACCAGCTGTCGTAAACGAACGCGATGATCAGCGCCGCGATGGCCACCAGGATGGACCAGAAGAAGATGCGCATGTCTGTCTTTCAGCTAGCTCGGAGCGGTCAGGCAGGGTGTGATGTCACCACGCGGGACGGCGGACCGAACTTCGGCCTGCGCGGATTTGACGGTGCGTGCAGATACCGATGCAACGTCATGCGAGCCAGCCGCCAGCCTCCAAGCGGAGGGCCGGCGGCTGGTGAGCTTGACTGCTTCAGACGTTCACGCCGAAGTCGCGGGCGATGCCGGCAAGGCCGGAGGCGTAGCCCTGACCCACGGCGCGGAACTTCCATTCCGCACCGGACCGGTACAGCTCGCCGAATACCATTGCGGTCTCGGTCGAGGCATCCTCGGTGAGGTCGTAGCGGGCGAGTTCGGTGTTGTTGGCCTGGTCGACCACCCGGATGAAGGCGTTGCGGACCTGACCGAACGACTGCGCCCTCGAGTCGCCTTCGTAAATGGACACCGGGAAGACGATCGAGGTGATGGTCGGCGGAACCGCCACCAGGTTCACCTTGATCTGCTCGTCGTCACCCTCACCCTCGCCGGTCAGGTTGTCGCCGGTGTGCTCGATCGAGCCGTCAGGCGAGCGCAGGTTGTTGAAGAAGATGAAGTGCTGATCGGACAGCACCTTGTTGTCCTGGCCGAGCGCAATGGCGCTGGCGTCGAGGTCGAAATCAGAGCCCGTCGTGGTCCGGATGTCCCAGCCGAGACCGACCGTGACGGCCGTCATGTGTGGGGCTTCCTTCGTCAACGAGACGTTCCCACCCTTGGAAAGGCTCACACCCATGGTCGCGCAACCTCCGTCGATATCTGCGTCATCAGCCGCAAGACGGTTCTCTCCGGCCGGATTCCAAATCGAGCCTACAGCGGGCGCCGAGGCGCCGGATCAGGGATTCTCCCGGTTTCGACCCCGAACTGCCCACGGCCGAGATGCGGCCGACGCGGGCGAGAGCCACCGCCCTCCGGCTACTAACATCGGCGCCATATGACGAGTCCCTGGTTCGGCGACCGCGAGTCACGACGCAACCGCCGCGAGCCCGACCTGACGCCGGCCAGGTCGGCGCTGGACGGTGCGGCCCAGGCGCTGATCGACCTGGATACCAGGCAGGGTTATGTCGACGAGGCGATCAGGACGGCACACGAACTCGGCAGCCAGGACGACCTCGGCCGGTCCTGGGCGCCGATCGCCGAGAAGTCGTTCGCCGCCTCCGCTCAATACATGGAAGCCAGCGCCAGATATTCGCTCACCGATGTTTACGGCAAGCCCAACGCCGGCCTGGATGTGGAGGCGGCCAGGCGGGCGTTCGCCGATGCGCACCGGTCGATGGCCGATGCGGCGGCCGCCGTCGACAGCTTCTACCGCCGGCACCGGGAGCGCATCGAGTCGGGCAAGCGGGCGATGGCAGCCATCCCGCTGCAGATCGACACTGCCAAGAAGGCGGCAACAGCGGCGACCGATCAGGCGATGGCGTTGGCCCAGCAGAACCCGGCGCTGTTGGACTACCGATCGGTGTCGTCCGCGATGGACGGACTGTCTGCGGCAGTGGCGCAGCTGAACAGCGCGGGCGGGCTCACCGCCGAGCAGCAGGCAGCCGCTGCCGTGCAGTCGGCGGCCAACTCGTTGAGCGAGGCGCTGCACGATGCGCCGCAACTGGCCGAGCGGACCAGAACGTCACTGCCGGCCGTGCGGACCAGGTTGGACAGTTTGGCCACCAGGATGCAGCGATTGCAACCCGCCCAGTCGGCGCTCTGGCGAGAGTTCAGCCAGGCCAATTCCGCAGATCTCGGCCAGCACGGCAACCGGGCCCAAGCGGCGCTGGCGGCTGCCAGGGCTGCCTTTGACACGGCCGGCCAGGCGGTGGCCGCTGGCGATCCGGAGACCGCGCGGGACGCGATCGCCACCGCCAGATCGCACGCTGCCGACGCCGACCGGTTGATCGATGACGTCACCGACCGGCTGGACACCCTGCGATCGGTGAAAGCCGACCCGCGGCGCGCCGAGCAGCCGGTCAGGTTCGCCATCAGGGACGCCCAACGGCTGGTGGTCGACCGCGGCCTGGCCGGCGAGTGGGGTTCGGCGCTCGACGCCCAGTCGGCCCGGGTGGACAGGGCCGTCGCCGGGCTGGACGTTCCGCACCCCGATTACTGGGCGATGCTCACCGAACTGCAGGCGGTGCGGGCCTTCGTCGCCGACATCGTGGACCGGGTGCGCCAGCAGGCACACAAGGCCGCAGGATCCTGACTCGGCGCGCAACGGCAGCGGGCCAGCGCCGAGGACGTGGCGGTGAGTGGTGCCCGGACCGACTACTTCAGGTGTTGCTCGGAGAACAACGGCGCCCCGGCGTCCTTGGCGGAAACCAGCGCCGGATTCGTCGGGTCGACCGCGATCGGCCAGTCCATACCGAGCCCGGGATCAAGCGGCGAGAAGGCGATGCCGGACATCCCCGGCTTCCACTCCTCGGTGAAGCAGTACAGATATTGGGTGCCGGCCTCGGACAGCGACTGGAACCCGTTGCACACGCCCGCCGGCACCAGCACCTGAGTGCCGGGCGCCAGCGGAACGGTCACCAGCCGGCCGTAACTGGCCGAATCGTGCCTGGCGTCCAGGTAGGCACCGAAAGCCTCGCCGGCCACGCAGGACACCAGCTTCACCATCGACTCACCGTGTAGGCCACGGATCGCGCCATGCTTGGACTCGGTGACGTTGATCTGCTGCCAGCCGCCCAGTCCTGCCAGCTCTGCGGAATAGGCCGAGGCCCGGTAGAACTCGCGGACGACACCGCGATCCTCGGAGACCTGCTTCATGGTGATGACCAACAGCCCGTCGATGGCGGTGCTAGCGTTCTGCAGCTCGGTGATCAGTGGCGCTGTCATGTCCCGCATCGTTTCACGGCCTGCTGATGGTTGTGCACTACGGTTGGCAGACGTCCGACCCCGGTCCCGCGCCCACCAGGCCCCGCGGACGGGCCCGCCACGACGACGAGGATCGACGACCCCCAGATGGCCAAACATGCTCCTTCCACGGACGTCAGCAACAGCTCCGGCGGTACCGGACACGTGCTGGATCTTGTCCGGCAGTCGGTGCCACCGATGCACCCCGGCGGCCGCCCGATCGTGGCGGCAGCCGCCGGCATCTCGCTGGCGGCCCGCTTCCTGCTGGGTCGAGCGGGGCAGAAACGCGTCGGCCGGTTCGTCGGCCGGACGGGTCTGGTCGGCATCGCCGCCACGGCGCTGTTCTTCCGGGAGCCGAAGCGGGTGACGCCGACCGGGCTGTCGACGGTGGTGGCGCCGGCCGACGGGTTGGTCGCGCTGGTCGACGAGGCAGCGCCGCCGCCCGAACTCGACCTGGACATCACCCCGCGGCCGCGGGTCTCGGTGTTCCTGTCGCTGCTGGACGTCCACGTACAGCGGATCCCGATCGAAGGGGTGGTCACCAAGATCGCCTACCGGCCAGGCACTTTCCTGTCCGCCGATCTGGACAAGGCGTCGCAGGACAACGAACGCAACTCGATGGTGATCGGCTCGGCCGCCGGCGGCGAGGTCGTCGTCACCCAGATCGCCGGGCTGCTGGCCCGGCGGATCGTCTGCGACGTCAAGGCGGGTAGCCCGGTGCACACCGGCGCCAGCTACGGGTTGATTCGGTTCGGGTCGCGGGTCGATACCTACCTGCCGGTCGGCACCAACATCAAGGTGCTGGCGGGGCAGCGCACCATCGGCGGCGAGACCGTACTGGCCGACCTGGCCGGCGGCTGAGGCCTCGACGTGGCCATCCCTCCAGGGGTCAAGTTCTTGCCTAACGCCATCACCGTGCTGGCGCTGTGTTCGGGCCTGAGCTCTATTGCGTTCGTGCATCGCGGCACCGGCCAGTACCTGTTGGCCGGCGGAGCGATCGCCGCCGCCGCCGTCCTCGACTCGCTGGACGGACCGGCCGCCCGGCTGCTGAATTCCACCAGCAGGATCGGAGCCGAGCTCGACTCGTTCTCCGATCTGGTCAGCTTCGGGGTGGCACCGGCGGTGGTGATGTACCTGTGGATGCTTGACCGCAACCCGATCGGGTGGGCCATCTGCCTGCTGTACACCGTGTTCACCACCCTGCGGCTGGCCCGGTTCAACTCGGCGCTGGATGATCAGAACCCGAAGCCGTGGGCCAAGGGCTTCTTCACCGGGGTGCCGTCGCCGGCCGGCGCATTGCTCGCGATCCAGCCGATGCTGCTGCAGACCCGCTTCCACGACGGCTGGTGGACCAATCGCTGGGCCGTCGATGTCTGGCTGGTGTTCGTCGGAGTGCTGATGGTGTCCAAGGTGCCGTCGATTGCGCTGAAGTCGGTGTTCATCCCGACCCGGCTCATTCTGCCTTCGCTGATCGGTCTGGTGATCGGCGTTGCCTTCCTTTTCTACCAACCGGTGATCGTGTTGGCGCTCGGCCTGCTGGTCTACCTGGCGCATCTGCCGTACGCCAGCTGGAAATACCGGCATCTGCACCGGCATCCCGAGCTGTGGGACGACCCGCAACGGCGGCGGATTCGGGCCCGCAACACCAGGCTCCGGCCGCGGATTCCGCAGCGTCGCCGGGTGGCCGGCAGGGCCAGGGACGGCAAACCACTGCCGGTGAACCGCGGGCGGCTGCTCCGCGACAACTCCTCGAATGCAGCAGTGCCGCCGGCCGAGCCGTTGCCGGGCGCGGTGAAACGACCGCGCCGGATGGGGCTGCACCGGCTGCGCTGAACTGTCGGCGGGCCGCAGTCCCCCACGCTGGCGCTGGATCCGCGGCGGCA
>JALYXB010000223.1 GCA_030947305.1 Actinomycetota bacterium
AGGCCGCCTTCACCCTGGCCGCCTTCAAGGCCGCGGCCGCCTTCGCTGCAGCCGCCCTCACCGCGGCCGCCTTCACCGCAGCCGCCTTCACCGCAGCCGCCTTCAAGGCCGCCGCCTTCAAGGCCGCCGCCCGCACCGCAGCCGCCCGCACCGCGGCTGCGGTGAAGGCGGCCGTACGCGACTGGGCCGCGCCCTGAGCTGCTGCCGTCGCTGCCGCTGCCTGAGCTGCTGCCGCTGCTGCGCCGTCCGACGCCGATGTTTCTGCTGCGGCAGACGGGATTGACGCACTGCTGGTATTGACAGCGTTGGAATGGCTCGTGCAGCCGCTGAGCGAAGCCGCCAGCATCGCCACGCCGGTGAGCGCTCCGACGATGACTGGTAGAGCGCGCCGCCTGCCGGTAAACATCCTGCGCATGCAGCGTCCTTTCACTGACGAAAGCGCTCGCAACCTGACACCCGCCGCGGCAAGCAGGGCCAACCGTAGCGTCAATCGATCCGGACGGGATGCGCCGAATGGCGAGTCGCGAGTTTTTCAACTACGTCGACCACTTCTCCCAGCCTGGCCGCGAGTTCCACCGGATACACCCGATCGGCGGTGGCCCTGAGCTCGGCCGCGGTCCACCAGCGATGCTGGTCGATGGTGCTGCGCTCCAGGGCGGTGAACCCGGAATCGTCGATGGTGATGTTGCCGGCGGCACCGGATTCGGCGTGGATCTGCAGCGCGAAGAACGACTCAACGGACAGGAAGGGCTGCCCCATAAATTCGAATTCAGCCTTCCGAACCCATACCGGTCCGAGCAGCTCTGTCGGCTCGGCAATCAGCCCGGTCTCTTCGCGCAGTTCACGGACGGCGCAGTCGGCCTCGCTTTCGCCCTTTTCGGCTCCGCCGCCGGGGGTGAACCAGAAGCCGTCGTCACCCGTCACCGCCGGATCGGTGCCGTGGAACAGCAGCACCCGTCGCCGGTCGTCGAGCAGCACCATCCTGCCGGATCGACGGATCGTCCGGGCCTCGATGACGCCGGCGGACCTGTCCACCGGCCGCGGGTGCAGCTCGGCGATCTCGAAGTACTCCGGAAGTGCCGCGCTGCCGGCCAGCCTGAAGAACCTGGTGAACCACGCGGCCCGCAGCGCCCTGGTGTCCCGAACCGCATCGTTGTAGAACCGCCGGGCCAAGGTCAGCCGTTGCTGGGCGTCCGCCAGTTCACCGTTCAGTTCCGCCGGCACGCAACCTGGCAACGCAGCGAGCGCCCTGGACAGGTCGTTCTCGGCGTCGGCCCGATGGGCGCGATCGGCCGAATCCGCTTGCCGGGCCAGCCCCCTCAGCATCGCCGCACGTTCCGGTTCGAGGCCGCCGGCGGCGGCGACCGCTCGGGCGGCAACCACCCGGCGGGACAGCGCACCCTCCAAGGCGGCCCAAGCTGCCTCGGTCCGCACGTGCAAACGGTCCAGCCGGTTGGCGGTAAGCCACAGTCGCAACGCTGCGATCAGCAGCAGCAGGACGACGATGGCGATGATGGGCGTCATCACCGCATCAGGATCGCATGCCGTGCATCAGAATTCGATCGATCCGCCAGTGACCGCCGGCCGCGGCGGCCGGGTCCGGCTCGTTCAGTCCGCCTCGGCCACATGCCGGGGATCGGCGGCGATGACGGTCTCGTAGACCATCACCACCTTGTTGGCGACGGACTTCCAGTCGTAGCTGGTGACGACCCGTCGGCCCGCGGCGGACAGCGCACTCCTGCGGTCGGGGTGCTCGAGCAGCCCGGAAATCGCGGTGGCCAGCGCCGCCGAGTCGCCGACAGGGGTGAGTATTCCGGCGCTGCCCCCCTCCAGCACCCTGTCGAAGGCCTCCAACTCGCTGGCCACCACCGGGGTCCCTGCACTCATCGCCTCCGTCAGGATGATGCCGAAACTCTCGCCGCCGGTGTTAGGGGCGCAGTAGACGTCGACCGACCGCAGCAACCGTGCCTTTTCCTGGTCGCTGACGAGTCCCAGGTTCACCAGATGGTCGGCAAGCTGCGGCCTGGCCTGCTTGGCCAGTTCGACGGTGTCACCGGCGCCGGCCACCAACAACTGCAGGTCCGGGTGACGCGGTAGCAGCCTGTTCATTGCCTGCAGCAGGATCGTCATCCCCTTCCTCGGTTCGTCGAACCTGCCGATGAAGCCGATCGTCCCGCCCTGCCGTGGATAGCCGGGCAGCGGCTCCGCGCGGGCGAAAAAGTCGACGTTCACCCCGTTCGGGATGATGACCGCGTCGCCGCCCAGGTGTTCCACCTGAACTTGCCTGGCCAGCTCGCTGACGGCGATCCGTCCGGTGATCTTTTCCAGGAACGGCTGTAGCACCGGCTGGAAGGCCGCCAGCATCCGTGACCGCGGGTTCGCGGTGTGGAAAGTGGCCACCAGCGGACCCTCCGCCACCATGGTGGCCAACAGCGACAGGCTGGGTGCCACCGGCTCGTGCACGTGCAGCACATCGAAGTCGCCTGCCCTGATCCATCGCCGCACCCGGGTGTACGACAGCGGCCCGAACGCCAGCCTGGCGACCGAGCCGTTGTACGGAATGCCGACGCTGCGGCCCGCGGAGACAACGTAGGTGGGTTGGTCGGCGTCGTCGTCGCCCGGTGCCAGCACCGAGACGTCATGCCCCATGGTGATCAACACCCGCGCCAGGTCGGCGACGTGCGCTTGCACCCCACCCGGTATGTCCAGCGAGTACGGGCAGACAAGGCCGACCTTCATCGGTGGCCAGCGGTGTCGCTGATGCTTGTCCGCTGCCCGGCGGGCCGGTCAGCCGACCAGAACGGCTGCAGCATGTGCCAGTCGGCCGGGTGCGCCGCGACGTGCGCTTGGAACCTGTCGGCCATTGCCTGGGTGCCGGCGGAAACCTTGTCCCGCAAGCGTTTTCCGGCCAGCTCGATCGGTGGTGCTACCCGCTGTTGCCAGCCTTCCGGCGCCCCGTCGGTGCCGCCGGTGAAGCTCAGTTCGCCGGTGCACAGGTCGGCGCCGGTCAGCGCCGCCAGCATCGCCGGGCCGGCCGGCATCCGGGTCTGCTGGCCGAAAAAGCTGACCGGAATGCCGCTGTCCGTCAGGTCCCTGTCGGCCAGTAGGCAGACGATGCCGCCGGCCCGCAGTCGCTGTTTGAGCTGCCCGGACACCGAGGCGTCACCGCCGGTCAGCGGCAGCACCTCCATCCCGAGTGATTCGCGGAACTCGACGAACCTGCGGTAGAGCGACGCCGGTTCCAGCCGTTCGGCGACCGTCGTCATGACGCCGAAGGCGCTGCAGACGGTGAGTCCGGCGATGTCCCAGTTGCCCGAATGCGGGAGGGCGAGCACCACTCCGCGGCCGGCGGACCGGGCCCGTTCGATGTGCTCGAGGCCGGCGGTTTCGGCGACAAGGGTGCGCGACAGGGTTTCCAGGTCCATGCCCTCCATCCGCAGTGTTTCGCGCCAGTAGCGGGCGTAGGAGCGCATGCCGGCGCGCACCGCGCCGGCCAAGGCCTCCGGTGTCGCCGTCGGTCCCAACACCCGGTGCAGGTTCTTGGCAAGCTGGATCACCGGGGCGCCGTTACGCCGATACAGCAGTTCCCCGCCGGCGGTGAAGGCCGCCTTGGCGACCGCGGCCGGCAGTCTCTGCACCACCGACCACGAGGCGGCCATGGCAGTGCCGACCAACCGATCGCGTCCCGTCATCCTTGCTGCCCAGGTGGCGCCTGCCGCTCGGCCGCCGGTTGTTCCGTTGTCGATCTGCTCAAGTAGACCTGCCGTACTTGCCAGATCCGCTGGACCACGGTGACGACGCTGGCCACGGCGAGGATCCACAGCAGGATGGGCAGTGCGTCCGGAACGCCGAGGCCGGCCAGGCCCGTGCCGAAGAGGCCGAGCAGGTTCCGCTCGGCGCGTTCGGCGAGGGCGCCGCCGATCGCCAGGTTCACCGAATCCGCCCTGGCTTTCACGTAGGAGATCACCTGGGCGGACACCAGGCAGATCAGCGCGGCGATGCCGATCGCCCGCAGCTCGTGGGTGAAGCAGTAGTAGGCGATGGATCCGAACACCGCGCCGTCGGCGATCCGGTCGCAAGTGGCGTCCAGCACCACCCCGAAATCGGTGCTGTAGCCGCGAGCTCTGGCCATTGCACCGTCGATCAGATCGCACAGCACGAATGCGGTAATCACCAAGGTGCCGGCCAACAGCTCACCAAGACCGAACAGCACCACCGCACCGGCCACCACGCCGAAAGTGCCGATCAGGGTGACGGCGTCGGGTGTCAGCCCGATCCGTAGCGATGCCCTGCCGATCGGGTCAACCACCCTGGAGACCGCGGATCGCGCGAAGGTGTTGAGCATGCGGGTCCGTTCGGGCGGGCGTTGGTTGACGGGGCAGAGCCCGACAGGGCAGGTGACAACGATAGCGGCTACCAGAGGGCAGCAAGCTCGTCGCGGGTGGCGGCGAGCAATTGCGGGAGCAGTCTGGTCTGGCCGATCACCGGCATGAAGTTGGCGTCCGCGCTCCACCGAGGCACCACATGCTGGTGCAGATGATGGGCGATCCCGGCGCCGGCGGCCGCGCCGGCGTTGATGCCGACATTGAATCCGTCCGGGTTGGAGGCAGCCCGGACCACCGTCAGCGAGCGCCGGGTGAAGTCACTGAACTCGGCCAGTTCCTCCTCGGTGAGATCGGTGTAGTCGGCGGTGTGCCGGTAGGGCACCACCATCAAGTGGCCGGGGTTGTAGGGGTACAGATTGAGCATCAGGTACACCGCGGCCCCCCTGGCGACTATCAGCGCTTCCCGGTCGTCCAGGGAGGGAAGGCGGCAGAACGGGCAGGCCGATGCGGTCGCCACCGCAGCCCCGCCAGCCACCTCTGGATCGCCTCCCTCACCCTGGATGTAGGCGAGCCGGTGTGGGGTCCACAACCGGGCAAAACCGTCCGGCGTGCCGGCGCCCTGCCGCGCGACGAGCGTCGGGTCGCCCTGCGCAGGTGTCGTCATCGGTCAGCTTCGGTTCGTCAGGCCAGCGAGGTAAAGGCATCGGCCGTCGGTTCGGTGTTCGTCCGGTCGGTGACCCACCCGGTGATGGCTGCCACCGCGTCGGCCACCGGTACCCCGTTGAGCTGGGTGCCGTCGCGGAACCTGAACGACACCGCAGACGCTTCGACGTCCTGACCGCCGGCGAGCAGCAGGAAGGGCACCTTGCCGACGGTGTGGCTGCGGATCTTCTTCTGCATGCGTTCGTCGCTGCGGTCCACCTCCGCCCGAATACCGTTGCCCCGCAACAGCTCCACCACTCGATCAAGATGATCGGCGAACTGCTCGGCGACCGGAATACCGACCACCTGGACCGGCGACAGCCAGGCCGGGAAGGCGCCGGCGTAGTGCTCGGTGAGGACACCGATGAAGCGCTCGACCGAGCCGAACTTCGCCGAGTGGATCATCACCGGCTGCTGCCGGGTGCCGTCGGCCGCCTGGTACTCCAGCTGGAAGCGGGCCGGCTGGTTGAAATCCAGCTGCACGGTGGACATCTGCCAGGTGCGGCCGATCGCGTCCCTGGCCTGCACGGAGATCTTCGGCCCGTAATAAGCTGCGCCACCCGGATCTGGCACCAGGTCCAGACCCGACTCCCGCGCCACCCGCTCCAGTGTTTCGGTGGCGGCGGCCCAGTCCTCGTCCGACCCGATGAATTTGGGGTTGCCCGGTTCCCTGGTCGACAGCTCGAGGTAGAAATCGTTCAGCCCGAAATCGCGCAGCAGTCCCAGCAGGAAGTTCAGCAGCTTGGCGATCTCTTCCGGCGCCTGCTCGGCGGTGCAGTAGGAATGCGAGTCGTCCATGGTCAGCCCGCGCACCCTGGTCAAGCCGTGCACCACGCCAGACAATTCGTAGCGGTAGACGCCGCCGAGCTCGAACAGCCGCAGCGGCAACTCCCGGTAGGAGCGACTACGAACGCGGTAGATCAGGTTGTGCATCGGGCAGTTCATGGCCTTGAGGTAGTAGTCCTGCCCGGCCTTGATCACGGTGCCGTCGGCGTCCCGTTCCTCGTCCACCCGCATCGGCGGGAACATGGTATCGGCGTAATACGGCAGGTGCCCTGAGGTGTGGAACAGTCCCTCCCTGGAGATGTGTGGAGTGTTCACGAAATCGAAGCCCTCGTCGATGTGCCGCTGCCGGACGTACCCCTCCAGCTCCCTGCGCAGGATGCCGCCCTTCGGGTGGAACACCGGCAGCCCGGAACCGAGCTCGTCCGGAAAGCTGAACAGATCGAGTTCGACGCCGAGCTTGCGATGGTCGCGCCGCTCCGCCTCGGCCAGCCGGTCCAGATAGCCGTCCAAGGCCTCCTGCGATTCCCAGGCGGTGCCGTAGATCCGTTGCAGGTCGGCATTCTTAGGGTCACCCCGCCAGTAGGCAGCCGATGACCTGGTGATCTTGAAGGCCGGGATGTACTTGGTGTTGGGCACGTGCGGCCCGCGGCACAGATCGCCCCAGACGCGTTCTCCGGTGTGGGCGTGCAGGTTGTCGTAGAAGGTGAGCTCCGCTCCCCCCACCGGAACCTCTGGGATGTCGACTGCGTCTTCTGCAATCTGGTCGCCCTTGAGGTCGATGAGTTCCAGCTTGTACGGCTCGTTGGCCAGCTCCTGTTTGGCCACGTCCCGGTCTTCGATAACCCGCCTGGAGAACCGCTGGCCGGCCTTGACGATCTTGTTCATCCGCTTTTCGAGCTCGGTCAGATCCTCTGGGGTGAAAGGGTTCTCGACATCGAAGTCGTAGTAGAAGCCCTCGGTGATCGGCGGTCCGATACCCAGCTTTGCTTCCGGAAACTGCTGCTGCACGGCCTGGGCGAGCACGTGGGCGGCCGAGTGCCGTATCACGCCGCGACCGTCCTCGGAGCTGGCCGGGACCGGCTCTACGTCGGTCTGGGTGGTCGGCGCCCAGGCGAGATCGCGCAGCCGGCCGTCGGCGTCCCGCACCACCACGATGGCGTCCGGCCCAGACCGCGGCAGACCCGCGTCGCCGACCGCCTCCGAGGCGGTCGTGCCGGCCGGGATCCTCACCCGCGCAGCGGCGGTGGATCGCTCGGCGGCCATGCTCACGGCAGTACTCCTTCACCCAGGGGCAGTGACCCGCCCGGCTCGTTGAGGCCGGATCCGGCGTCGCATCGATGCTATCCGGCGAGGCTGGAGCCATTTCCCGGTGCGACCTTGAGCAGATGACCGACAATCCCTCGGTGACCAATCCCAAGTGGACTCCCGCTACCCGGCAACTGCAGTGGGAGCAATCCAGCGACACCACCCTGACCGCTGCGGCGGCAGTATTCCTGGTTGCCTATGCCGTTGAAGTCTTGGCCCCTGATCTCACGATGCCGTGGCGACGGATCTGCGATGCCCTTCAATGGCTCACCTGGGCAGCCTTCGTTGTCGACTACGTCGTGCGGCTGGCGCTGGCGCCACATCGAGGACGTTGGTTCGTCAGACACCTCATTGACCTGCTGGTGGTCGCGCTGCCAGTGCTGCGGCCCTTGCGGCTATTGCGGTTGATCACCGTGCTCGAGGTACTCAATCGCCATGCGGGATCGACCCTGCGCGGTCGGGTAACGACCTTCGTGATCGGTTCCACCTCGCTCGTGGTTTTCGTCGCCGCGCTGGCCGAGCTCGACGTCGAACGGGGTGTCGCCGGCTCCACCATCAACGGCTTCGGTAGTTCCTTGTGGTGGGCAGCGACCACCATCACGACCGTCGGATACGGCGACACCTATCCGGTGACAAGTACCGGGCGGCTGGTGTCCGTCGGATTGATGGTCTGCGGCATTGCCCTCCTGGGCATCGTCACGGCCACGCTCGCGTCCTGGTTTGTCGACCGTATCCGGGAGGTAGACGAACAGACAGCGGCGGGCACAAGCGCCGACCTGGCTGAACTGACGACGGAGGTACGTGCGCTGCGCGCCGAAATCGCCATCCTCCGGGCCTCAGCTGCGGCCGGCGACGACGCTAATGCGTTGCCGACTTTGTGAGCCGAGCGATGACGTCGGTCTGGTGGGCGTGGCCGATGGTTTCGTAGCCGACGATCGTCACCACCGGCGCAAGCATCAGCACCAGCAGACAGACCGGGACGGCCAGCCCGCCGATGGCCAGCATCACGGGCAGCACCAGAAAGATGGCGGTGCCGCAGACCAGCCAGGTGTGGAATCGATCGAACTCGCCGACCAACCAGGTGTAGATGACGTACAGCGCCACCGTGTAGACCGCGACGGGGAGCACCACCGCGAGCACGGCGCCGGTAGGGCTGATCTGATGTGCCGATCCTTCGCCGACCCCGCCCGTCCCCGCGGCGGCCTCCTCGAGATAGTCGGCCACCACGTGCAGGCCTGCGCCGGTCGCCGCCACCGAGGCGAAGATCAACAGGTGTCCGTAACCCCAGGCAAAGGCCTTGGCATTGCGGAAGCGGTGCAGGATCTCGGCCGACGGCAGGGTGAAATAGCACCACCACATGCCGAAGACCAACCCGGTGCCGGCCAGCCCGACGAGCGCCACCTGCCAGGTCCAGCCGTGCTCGATCACCGCGGACAGCGCCGCAGTGGTGCCGACGATGCCCTCGCCCAACGCGATGATCGTCAGCAGGCTGTAGCGCTCGGCGATGTGATGGGCGTGCCACGGCGTCGGCTGCGCGCACTCGGCGATGCCCGGGCCTGCCAATTCGACCGTCGCCAGCACGATGGCCAGCAGGAAGAACTGCAGCGGCGACAGGTTCAGGAAGATCATCACCACCCAGCCGATTTGCGCCACCGAAATCGACACCGCATAAGTAAGGCAGGATCGCCGATAGTCCGGACTTTGTCTGGCGGCCCGTAGCCACTGGAAGACCATCGCGGCCCGCATCACCACGTAGCCCAGCACCATGGCGGTGTTGTTGATGTGCGGCTGGTTTCCAGCGAGGCGAACATCTGGGGAATGCCAAGGGCCAGTATCAGCACGCCCATCATCTGGAGCATGGTGGCTGTCCGAAACACCCAGTCGTCGGTGTCGAAGGCAGACGCGAACCAGCTGAAATTGATCCAGGCCCAGCAGGTGGCGAACATCGCGAATCCGAATCCGGTGAGGCCGACTCCCACCCGTCCCGCCGCCACAGCTGTCGTCAGGCCACCGGCTGCCACACTGAACGCCACCGCGAAGGTCAGGTCGAACAACAGCTCCAGGGGCGTCGACGCACGGTGTTTCTGGCCGGTGTCACGCCCGGACATAGGCACCAGCCGGTGGGCGCGGTTGAGTTCGCGGGTCTGGGCGGCCGGCTGGGACATCGTCGTCCTCTCGTAGGGATCGGCCCATCGTCGCCCATTGCCGGCTCGACCCGGTGGGACACTGCTGGGCGTGCCCACCATCGATCACCGTGACGACATGCCGCGCGGATCCGAACTCGCCCTGCGCCTCACGGATCTGACCGTCCCCTACCAGGCCATCCCCGAGCTACTTGCGGTTGCCGACCGGTTGGACGACGAGCAGCGAACATTCATCGAAGACTGCCGGTCGACGGTGCTGGCCGCCCGGGGCACTCGCTCGGGAATGGTGGTACTGCCGAAGCCGCCAGGTCCGGCGGACTCCGCCTTCTCCCGCTTCGGGTTCGTGCTGATGTATGCGGCAATGCTGCCGGACGTGCGGCGCTTCCACGTCCAACTCGGCGTGGACGCTGCCGTCTCCTGGGCCACCCTGGCCGACCTCGGCCGGAACATGTATGTGTACGAGAAACGTTTCGGGGTAATCGGTTTCGACGAGCAGGAGTGGCTCAGCCTGCACTTCTCCGGCCAGCTCTATCAGCTGGGACGGTTCCAGTTCCAGGTCGGGACTCTCGGCAAGCGGACGGCGGCGGGGATTCGGTCCACCGGCCTGCAGGTGCTGGCAGGTGAGCCGACGCTGTCGCTGCACATACCGCGGTTCCTCGGCTCGCTGTCTGCCGCCGAGTGCGACGCCTCGTTGGCCATCGCCAGGCTGTTCTTCGGCGAACGCTTTCCCGACCTGGCGCTGCAGGTGGCGGTCTGCAAGTCCTGGCTGCTCGACCCGCAGCTGCTCGGGCACCTGGGCAACTCCTCGAACATCGCCGCGTTCCAACATCGGTTCACCCTGGCCTACCCACCGGAGGTCGGCGACGCGGACGCAACGCGCTTCGTTTTCGACAATCCCGACTTGGAACTCGACCAGTTGCCGCAGGATTCGTCGCTGCAGCGAGCGGTCGTTGCGGTACTCGCAGCCGGCGGGCACTGGCATGCCGGGATGGGTTGGTTCCGCTGGCAGCCGTAGCGCTTTCATACCCGGTGTGCCCGGCACCGGACCACCTCGGGACCGCCTAGCCTGAATGCTGTGATGAGCACCCGACAATGCTGCATGCCCGCCCGGCTCAACCCGGTTCGATGAGCCGGCTCGACGAGGTGGGCGACCGGGACAACTGGCGGTGTTGGTTGTGCGACGAGCCGGTCGACCCACAAAGGTCGGTCAATGACGCCCGCGGGCCGAGCGTGGACAGCTTCGGCGTCGGCAGCAGGTCCGGGAAGTCCGGCCGAGGCAAGAAGCAACCGCCGGCGAACGTCGTTGAGCGGCTGGCGCATCGCAGCTGCAATACCAAGAAGGTCGCCGTCACACCGGTGGTGCCCTGGCCGGCTCGGCTGTTCGCGTCCGACCCTGCACCGCTGATCGCCGTCGCCGACCGAATGGAGCGCAAGGGCGGCCGCGAGGTCGTCGCCCGCTGCCCCACCCGCACCGACGCCGACGAGACCGCGAGCTGGCTGGTCGATCGGTTCTCGCGGTTGACTCCATCGCTGCCGGTCGGCGCCGACATCACCGCCGGCGGCGGCCAGTTCTTGGTCGCACTGGTCGTCATCAGCTGACCGGACCCACGTGTCGGAGGGGCGTGTCGGCCCCATCGATGAGACTGCCTCGGTGACCTTCTTGAGCACCGAACGAATTCCAGAGGCGGCCAGATGGCGTTAGCACGCAAGCCGAAGGGGCTCACCGAAGAACACGTCTCGACATTGCGCGAAGCGTTGACGGCCAACAGGCGACCCCGGGTTGCCTTGCAGGGCAACCAGTTCGGTGAGGATGCCCGCGGTCAGGTGGTGGCCGTCGGCGACCCAGCCGTCGACGGCGATGAGTTCATCTCGGTGCGGGTCAAGCTGGCCGGCATCAGCGACACCCTGACGTTCAGCCCGGAGGAGCTCACCCTTCCCGGCCGGGGCAAGTCCGCCGGGCCAGCCGGAACGGCGGCATCGCGCAACCGACGGACGGCGGGCCGCAAGTCCGCCGTCAGGCCGGCTGCCGAGCCGCGAACGGCGGCACCACCGCTACCGCAGAGCGGCTCCACAGACGGAATCCCGATCGGGCCGGCTCCAGGGCCAGCGACCCGACGAGCGCCCGGCAAGGGCCGGGCCGCCGCCGCGGTGACGGTCACCGTGTCGTCGTCCGGTCATTCCTGGACGTTGTCAGCGACCCGCGGCGGCCGCTCGCTGCTGAGGGCAACTCCGGTACCTGCGGGCGTGGTGACCGCCGTCAGCGGACTGTTCGGCGATGCGGCACTCTGCGCTGCGGTCGCCGACATCAACCAGGTGGCGCTGGCCGAGGCCGAGGAACGCGCCGAAATCCTGCGCAAGGAGTTGGCGGCCATTGAGTCGATCCTGCAGTCCCATCGGCTACTGGGGAGCTGACAGTGACCGGTGGTTGTGCTCCCGTTCGAGGTGCCGACCGCTTCACCCGTGCCGCCGCCGTGCCCGTGACCCGCACAGGCACTGCCCGCCTTCGGCAAGGTAACGCAGCGCCCACATGGCGGCATTCACGCCGAGCGGCTGACCCTCATGGCAGGCCACTCCGATGGCAGCGGCCCAACATACCCGGCTATGGGCGTCGGGCCGCATCTTGGCGGTGACGGGTTGCTGCCGGTGTTCGGGGCCGGCGATGCCGCTGGGATGCATGCCCCACCGTACGACCCGCCAGCACGCCCTGTTGATCAGAACTCGTCGGCCGGCGGCAGGTTCGGACTCCGGGAATGCGAACCGGGCCAGGAGCTGCCCGATTCGCGCGCTTTGATGAGTCAACGCGGGTCATTGACACTGCACAATGTCCGGGTTAGAACTGTGGTGCGTCGTCCCCTCCGCACGGTTCGCCGCGATCGTCGTGATGGTGTCTCCGCCGCGGTGCTACCGGGTGAGGTTGATCGATGTCGACGAATGCAGCAAGGCGCCGAACCCATCGTCAGGACATGGGTTCCCGGCCGCGATCACCGACGGCGTGCAGCGGGTGAGGTGATGACGGAATTGGAGATGACAGGGCGCCAGGGGGAACGGCGGACGGCTGCGGCCGGGAACACCGTGATCGCCCCCGTTCCCGAGCCGGGCTCGCTGGCGCCGGGCGGGGGTCGGCTTCGCCGCCGGGTCGCGGTTCGAGGGCTGGTCCAGGGCGTCGGGTTCCGGCCGTTCGTCTACGCCACGGCCACCGAACTCGACCTGACCGGCTCGGTGATCAATTCCAGCGACGGCGTGCAGATCGAGGTGGAAGGCGCACCCGAGCGGGTCGAGGAGTTCGTCCGGCGGCTCACCGAGAAGCCGCCTCCGCTGGCAATCGTCGAAAGCATCGAGATCACCGGGACGCCCGCTCGCGGCGGCACCGGCTTCCATATCGGTGACTCCGCGCGCGGCGCCGACGGCAGAACGCTGTCCTCCCCCGATGTCGCCTGCTGCAGCGAGTGTCTGGCGGACATGACCGACCCGGCCGACCGGCGGTATCGCCATCCTTTCGTCAGTTGTACAAATTGCGGGCCGCGGTTCACCATCATCACCGATCTCCCCTATGACCGGGCGAGCACCACCATGGCCTGCTTCGCCATGTGCTCGGCCTGCCGGGATGAGTACACCGATGTCGGCGACCGCCGGTTCCACGCCCAACCGATCGCCTGCCGGGACTGCGGACCCCGACTGGAGCTGATCGCACCCGGGGGTGCCGTGGTGCGGGGAGACGACGCTGCGTTGGCTGAGGCACGCCGGCTTCTGGACACCGGCGCCGTGCTGGCCGTCAAGGGACTCGGCGGCTACCATCTGGTCTGCGATGCCACCAACGAGCAGGCCGTCGCCGAATTGCGCCGCCGTAAGCGGCGCGGGGACAAGCCGTTTGCCGTGATGGTGCCCGATGTGGCGACCGCGGCCGATCTGGTGGACGTCGGAGCGGCCGAGGCGGACCTGCTGACCGGGGCGGCTCGGCCCATCGTGCTGTTGGCCAGGCGGTCGGCCGACGGCGGCCCAGACCCCAAGGCGAACACATCGACCCTAGGATTTCCGGCCCGTTCCGGCACCCCGACGCCTGCTCCTTCGGTCGCTCCCGGCAGCCCTGATCTGGGGATCATGCTGCCCTACACGCCGCTGCACACGCTGCTTTTCGGACTGCCCGGGGACCCGCCGTCGCCGCGGGTCTTGGTGATGACGTCCGGCAACCTGTCGGGCGAACCGATCGTCACCGACGATCGGGCCGCCCTGGAGCTGCTCGGGCCGCTGGTGGACGGCTGGCTCCGGCACGACCGTCGGATCCATGTGCCCTGCGACGACTCGGTGTCCCGGATCGTTGACGGCGAACCCCTGCCGATCAGGCGGTCTCGCGGATACGCCCCGCTGCCGCTGGCGCTGCCAACCCCGGTGGCGGCGGCCCTGGCGGTGGGTGCGGACCTGAAAAACACCTGCTGCATCGCCGAAGGCCGCTACGCCTGGATGAGCCAGCACATCGGCGACATGGACGACCTGCGCTCGCTGGACACGCTGAGCCAGACCGCCGCTCACCTGGAAAAGCTGACCGGAGTGCGCCCAGGGCGACTGGTAGCTGACCAGCACCCTGACTACCGGTCGGCTGGCTGGGCGGCGGCCCACCGAGGCGAACGGGAACTTTCCACGGTCCAGCACCACCACGCGCACCTCTGCTCGGTGATGGCCGAGCACGGCCTCGACGGCAGCAGCCCGGTTATCGGTATCGCCTTCGACGGCACAGGTTTCGGCACCGACGGGGCGGTCTGGGGCGGCGAGGTTCTCATTGCCCGTTACCGGGAATTCCGACGATTCGGCCACCTGAAGTACGTGCCGCTACCCGGCGGGGACGCGGCGGTTGAGCGCCCCTACCGGATGGCGCTGTCCCATCTGCGGTCCGCGGGCGTGGCCTGGAGTCCGGAACTGGCTTGTGTAGCCCACTGCCCAGCTGCGGAACAAGCGGTCCTGGCACGTCAGTTGGAAACAGGATTCGGTTGTGTGCCGACCTCCAGCATGGGCAGGCTGTTCGACGCGGTCAGCGCCATCGCCGGGGTCCGGCAGGTGGCCGATTACGAGGCCCAGGCTGCGATCGAGCTGGAGGGCCTGTCGCGGTCCGGCATGTCCGGCGACGGCATGCCGCGCGCCAGGGCGTACTACTTCTCGATAGCCGACAGCAGCGGGCCGGAATCGGGAGGCCCGGTCCCGGTGCTGATCGATTCCGGCCCGGTGATCCGCGCGGTGGCCGCGGATGCTCTCGCCGGGGTCGCGCCGGGGATCATCGGTGCCCGGTTCCACACCGCCGTCGTCCAGCTGGTGACCGACATGGCCGATCGGGTCCGCGCCGAGTTGGGCCTGCACACGGTGGCTCTGTCGGGGGGCGTCTTCCAGAACGCTGTCCTGCTCGGCGGGGCGTGTACGGCGCTGCGCCGCAACGGTTTCACGGTGCTTCGGCACCGGCGGGTCCCCCCGAACGACGGCGGCCTGGCCCTCGGCCAACTCGTTGCCGGCGCGAAGCAAGCGATCTGAAAGGAGCACGTCATGTGTCTTGCCGTCCCAGGCCGGATCCTGCGGCTGTTCGAAGCCGACGACACGCTGATGTCCGACGTGGATTTCGGTGGAGTAGTGAAAAAGGTTTGCCTGCAATACATTCCGGACGCGAGCGTCGGTGACTACGTGATCGTTCATGTCGGGTTCGCGTTGCAGCGACTCGACGAGGAATCGGCCCTAGCGACGCTGGCCAACTTCGAGAAGCTCGGGATCATGGAGGAGGAGTTCGGCGACGGATTCGCCTTGGCCGCTAGACAGGCCGGCGAATCGGTGTCGGCCGGTACTGGTTCCAACGGCCACCGGGCCACGCCCGGAGCCTCGACGAGCAACTCTTCGACGAACGGAGCGGGACGATGAAGTACCTGGAAGAATTCTCCAACCCCGACCTGGCCAGGAGGTTGCTCGACAAGATCCACGCCACCGCCACCCGCCGTTGGGCGATCATGGAAGTGTGCGGAGGTCAGACCCATTCGATCATCCGGCACGGAATCGACCAGCTGCTGCCCGACGAGATCGAGATGATCCACGGGCCTGGGTGCCCCGTCTGCGTCACCCCGCTGCAGATCATCGACCGCGCCCTGGCCATAGCCGCGCAGCCCGGGGTGATCTTCTGTTCCTTCGGAGACATGCTCCGGGTGCCCGGCTCGAGCCAAGACCTGTTCCGCATCAAGAGTGCCGGCGGGGACGTGCGCGTGGTCTACTCGCCGTTGGATGCATTGAACATCGCCCGGGAGAACCCGGACCGGCAGGTGGTGTTCTTCGGCATCGGGTTCGAAACGACCGCGCCGGCCAACGCGATGACCGTGTACCAAGCCAGGCGGCTTGGTATCGAGAACTTCTCACTGTTGGTGTCGCATGTCCTTGTTCCGCCGGCGATCTCGGCCATCATGGAGTCGCCGACCTGCCGCGTGCAGGCCTTCCTGGCCGCCGGCCATGTGTGCAGCGTGATGGGCACCACCGAGTACCCGGAACTTGCCGCGAAGTACCGCGTCCCGATCGTGGTCACCGGGTTCGAACCGCTGGACATCCTGGAAGGCATCCGGCTCACGGTGCTGCAGCTGGAATCGGGGCGGCACGAGGTGGAGAACGCTTACGCCCGGGCGGTACCCGCCGAGGGCAATCCGGCGGCCAAGGCGATGCTGCTCGACGTCTTCGAACGCACCGACCGGGCCTGGCGCGGCATCGGGATGATCCCGGACAGCGGCTGGAAACTGTCCAGCCGGTACGCCCAGTTCGATGCGGAGAACCGGTTCGATGTCAAAGGAATACACACCGATGAGTCCACCCTGTGCCGATCCGGCGAGGTCCTGCAGGGTTTGATCAAACCCCACGAATGTGCGGCGTTCGGGAAGGAATGCACTCCCCGCAACCCACTGGGCGCCACCATGGTGTCCTCCGAAGGAGCCTGTGCGGCGTACTACCTGTACCGGCGTCTCGAACTGACTCCGGCGGCCAGCCATGCCTGAGGGCACCGCGACCCGGCCCCAACCGCTGGATTTCGACGCCTGGACCTGTCCGGTTCCGCTGCGGGACTCCCCCACCATCGTGATGGGCCATGGCGGGGGCGGTGCCATGTCCGCCGAGTTGATCGAGCACCTGTTCCTGCCCGCGTTCGGCGATGCCGCCGCCGCTGAACTCGGTGACTCCGCCGTGCTGCCGGCGATAGGCGGTCGGTTGGCGTTCTCCACTGATTCGTTCGTGGTGAAACCGATGTTCTTCCCCGGCGGCAACATCGGTGATCTGGCGGTCAACGGCACGGTGAACGACCTGGCCATGTCCGGCGCCCGGCCGCTGTACCTTTCCACGGCGTTCATCCTCGAGGAGGGCACAGCTCTGGCGGACATCAACCGGATCGCCACCGCGATCGGACACGCGGCGGCCGCCGCCGGGGTCGGCTTGGTCACCGGCGACACCAAGGTGGTCGACAGTGGCCACGGCGACGGCGTGTTCGTCAACACCGCAGGGCTCGGCGTCGTCGACGACGGGGTGGATATCCGGCCGACCCGGGCAGCCGCCGGCGATGTCGTCCTGATCAGCGGTCCCATCGGTGTGCACGGAGTGGCGATCATGAGCTGTCGGGAGGGGCTGGAATTCGGCACCACGATCGAAACCGACAGCGCCCCGCTCAATGGACTCGTCCAGACGATGATCGCCACCGGCGCGGACATCCACGTGCTGCGCGATCCGACCCGGGGCGGGGTGGCCGCCTCGCTCAACGAGATCGCCAAGGCCGCCGGGGTCGGCATCGCGCTGGTGGAGTCCGACCTTCCGATCCCGGACATGGTCAAGAACGCGTGCAGCCTGCTCGGCCTGGACCCGCTGCAGGTCGCCAACGAGGGCAAGCTCCTCGCGCTGGTTTCGGAGCCCGACGCGGAAAGGGTGCTGGCGGCCATGCAGGCTCACGAATACGGCAAGGAAGCGGCGATCATCGGGCATTGCGTGGCCGCCCACCCGGGAATGGTGGTGGCCCGCACCGGGCTGGGCGGAAATCGGGTGGTGGACCTGCCGATCGGCGAACAACTGCCGCGGATCTGCTGATGCCGGCCGGGATCAGCACCGCCGCCGGCGAGGCGATGTTCGCCCGATATGCCTACCCCCCGAACGAGCTGGGCTACTGCGGGCCGGGTGACGGCCACGAGCTGCTCCAGTTCGCGTTCGGGGCAGCCGGCGGGGCGGGGACCCGGTCGGAGAACCACTTCGACATGTCCGGTCGCGCCAGAGCCTTCGACGGCGCTTGGCCCTACCTCGAGCATCTTGCCGCGACCGCCGGGTCCGACTCGCCGATGGATCGGCGGGTGGTGGAGGCGTACTGGGTCGGCAACGACCTGTTGGAAGCCGCCGATCCCGCGCAATTCGCCGCCGCCGCCGCCGCGGCCTTCGCCGGACAGGCCTGGGCCGACTGGGCCGCACTCACACCGCACCACTCACCGACGCCGGTGCCGGTGCCGCACCACAGCTTTCACGTCTTTGTCGTCTACCCCTGGGTCGGCGTGCTGCGGCGCACCGGGGAGGCAAAGGCGCTGGAGGTGCTCGATCGTTGCCGGATCCGCTGGGGCCGGGTCGAGGCGGTCGACGGCGACGTCGCGCGGGTCCAGTATGAGCCGCTGACCTGGAACGGCACGGCGTTCGGGCTGGGTGCGCCGCGGTCGGAGACAGCCCGGATAGCCGCGGGCGGGCGCTCACTGCTTGACCCCCCCAGACCCGGCGAATGGGTTGCCCTGCACTGGGACTGGGTGTGCGATCGGCTGGATCCCGACCAGCTACGAGCTCTGAAGAAATACACCGCTCGGCAGCTGGCCATCACCAACCGGCCTGGCTGAATACCAAGAGGATCGCTCGCGGCCGAGAGTAGACAAGCCCCGCCCGGGTGAGGCGGCAGTGCCGTAATGTGCCCACATTCGCGAGTCGGATGGGTTCTGGCAACCATCTGCAACGAGCATGTTGTCATCAAAGATCAACAACCGGATGCATCGGCTCGAGGTGCGCCGCAGGTCGTCCCCGAGTGATGCATTCCTTGCACGCCGCCTTTGCCGTGATCGACGGTCACGGCGTACAGCTGCGACACTCGCGCGGCGCGGGTTGCGATGTCGGAGGCGAATGATGTGATGCCCAGATGTCATCGCCTGGAAGTCCAACTGTTCGCCTTGCCGCTGTGTCGCTCGACGCGGTTGATCCGGTGCCGGAAGCGCAGTTCTGGCGCGATTTGCTTGAGCTACAGATTATTTGGCAGAACGACGACTTCGTCGCGTTACGCGGCGCTGCCGTGCTGATCACCGTGCAGCGGGTCACGGATCACCGCGCGCCGGAGTGGCCAACTGGGGAGGTTCCAAAGCAACTTCACCTTGAGCTGGCCGTCACCGATCTTGATGTCGGCGAGCGGGCTGCGGTCGCCTTGGGAGCTACCCGAGCATCTGCTCAACCGAGCCCGGATCGTTGGCGGGTGTTGATCGACCCTGCCGGTCACCCGTTCTGCCTCAGCAACCAGATCCCGGAGCCGTGAGTCACCGTGTGATCACGCAAGGGCCGGGAGTGGCCGAGTCGCGCACATAAGCCGGGTCCGGCCCCCCCGGACTCGCCGACCGGTCAGAGGAGCGCCCGCACGGCCAGCGCCGTCAACCGCGGCTCGTCGGACGGAGGTGGGCGCTGTAGGGCACGTGGAAGGTCGAGACGAATTCCTTGAAGAGTGTGCGGTCGCCGTGCAGGCGGACGACGTCCTGCGTGGCGGCCACGTCCGGGTTCAGTTCGCCGGCAAGGACATCTCGGAAGCGAGGGCCGGCCTCGAGGGTCAGATCGGAGGCTGGGTGGCCGCCGGGATTCACGGCTACCGCTTTCCGACCGACGATGGCGTGGGCGGTGGCGTCGCCGATGCGCACTTCGTAGATGGCTGACCGGGGCTTGCTTGTTGTCCGCGGCCGGACTGCGGACCGCAAGGCGCTGACCAGTGAGGCATCTGTGACCACCTCACCGGCTCGCGGCTGATGCATGCCGGCAGCCCCCCAGCGAGCCAGAGCATCAAGAGCGGGGGTGAGTTCTTGCGCCCGTTCGGTGGCCTGATACACCACGAAGCGGTCCGGAGCCGCGCCGATGATGCGAACGACCAGTCCGTCGTCCTCGAGTTCCTTGAGCCGGCTCGCCAGCCCGTTGGTCGGTATGCCGGGCAGCCCCTGGAGGAGCTCGGAGTAGCGCCGTGGCGCTACGAGCAAGTCACGCAGCACCAGGATTGTCCAGCGCTGGCCGAGTACTTCGGCTGCTCTGGCCAGTCCGCAGAACTGCCCGTAGGCCCGATCTCGCACATTCGCATACTACCCGTTGACTTCAAAGAATAAAGCATGCTTCAGTATTTGCAGTACTGCTGAGACAGGAGACGCTGAGACAGGGAGACACCGATGAGCACGTCACTGACCGTCGACCTATTCGTGTCCGTTGACGGTTTTGCAGGTTCCGACGGTCTACCTGGCTACTTCGGCTATTTCGGCCCGGACCTCAGGTCGTGGATCGCCGCCGAGTCGGCTGCGCCGCACATGGTGTTGATGGGCCGCCGGACGTACGAAGTGTTGGCGTCGCTTCCCGAGGAGCATCGCGACGAGTCTTGGCAGGCGATGGCCCGACTCCCGACCGTCGTGTTTTCTCGTACCTTGACGGGGGTCGACTGGCCAGGGGCGCGCCTGTGCGGGAACGACGCGGTCGAGGAGGTTGCGCGGCTGAAACTTTCGGGCAACGTGCCGCGGCTGCGGACCACCGGCAGCCTGTCGCTAGTGCAGCAGCTGATAGCCGCCGGGCTCGTGGACCGGCTCCGGCTGGTGACGTTCCCTTTGTTGGCCGGGGCCGCAGGTCGAGAGCCCGCGTTCTTCGAAGCAGCCTCTACTGAGCTGCGGTTGGTCGACACGCGAATACTGGACGCACGAATCCATCTGGTCGAATACGCGCCGACCGATCGCGGCATCCCGCGCGGCACGGAACAACGCGAACCCGCGCCACACCGATGACCACACGTTGGCCGCTCCCTCGGCATGCCCGGCAATTGCTGGATGGCAGAAACGACCGTGGTCGTCGTGATGACGACTGTCGAGGCGCACGGAGTCACGCTCGGGGTCGAGCACTTCGGTGACGGGGCAGCGCCGCTGGTGTTGCTCGCAGGCGGCACCACCATGCTCTCCTGGACCGACGCGCTCTGCGCATCGCTCGCCCGCGGCGGGCGCCACGTCGTGCGCTATGACCTGCGCGATTCCGGCGCGTCCACCACCGTCGATCCCGATGCGCCGGCGTACACGCTGCGCCATCTTGCAGCCGACGCCGCTGCGCTCGCCCGCGAACTCGACGACCGTCCGGCGCACCTCGCGGGCATCGGGGTAGGGGCATGGTCGCCCAGGTCGCGGCGCTTGACCACCCGGACGCGTTCTCGGCACTCACGCTGGCCGGAACACGGCCCGTCGCTCCGGGCCTGGTCGATGACGACCTGCCTGACCATGACGCCGCGACGATGGGCCGACTGTTGTCGCGGCCGAAGCCCAATTGGTCCGACCGTGCCGCGGTGGCGGAGTTCGCCGCCGCCGGCGCGGAGATCCTCGGCGACGACCCCGCCGCTGCGCGCGTGATCGCTGAGCGGACGTGGGACCGCACCCCGGGCACCGAGTCGGCGGTGCAGATGGCCAACCAGCTGGGCACAGTATTCGGCAGGCTCGACTGCCGGCCGCGCTGGCGCGAACGGCTGGCAGAAATCGTGATTCCGACGCTGGTGCACGGTCGCCGCAACCCGTTCTTCCCTGTCGGCAACCGCGAAGCGCTCGCCCGCCAAGTCCCCGGTGCGCAGCTGCTCGTGCTTGAACAGGCCGTGAGGGCCATCCCCGAGTCAGACGCCGGTGAGGTCGCCGCCGCGATGCTCGCGCTCTCCTAGCCTCAAACGAACGCGCTCCGGATGTGGATCGTCAATCGAGATGGCGGCAGCGTTCGCAGTTCGGGTGATCTGTTGCGTTCGCGCCAGTGATGACGCACTCTGCGCAACATCCCGTTCGGGCGCTTCGACCGTATCGTCGGGCTGGTGTTTGCACCGATAGATCCGTATGAGACTGGCTTCCTCGACCGTGCCGACGGTGTCCGTCTGTACTGGGAGGCCGCAGGCAATCCGGCCGGCCGCCCGGCCTTATACCTGCACGGCGGTCCGGGCGGCTTCGGCACCATCTACGGCGGGTATCGGCGTCGGTTCGACCCGGCCGGCTACCGCATCGTCGGCTTCGACCAGCGTGGCAGCGGACGAAGCACTCCGTGGGCGTGCGATACGCCCGAATCGCTGTCGCTCAACACTGCTCAGGCGATGGTGGCGGACATCGAAGCCCTCCGCGAGTATCTGGGCATCGACCAGTGGCTGGTGCACGGCGTGTCTTGGGGATCGACCCTCGCGCTGGCCTACGCGATCAGCCACCCGGAGCGCTGTTCGGCGGTGTTGCTGTACGCCGTCACCACCGGCGCACGCGCCGAGATCGACTGGATCACGGTCGGCATCGGATCAGTGTTCCCCGAGGCGTGGCACCGCTTTGCCGATCACGTCGGCTGCACGGAATCAGGACGGCCGGTCGAGGCCTACGCCCGACTGCTCCGGGACCCGGATCCCGCGGTCCGGACCGAGGCCGCCGACGAGTGGGACCGCTGGGAGAACACCCACATCTCGCTCGGAGCCGCCGGGTGGACCGGGCCGTACTTGCACGAAGATCCGCGCATCCGGCTCAATTTCGCCACCCTTGTCACCCACTACTGGGCGCATGACTGCTTCCTGCCCGGATCCCAGCGCATCCTGGACAACACCGACCGGCTCGCGGGCATCCCGGGCGCCCTGCTGCACGGACGGCGCGACGTCAGCGGGCCGGCGATCACCGCCAGGCAGTTGCACCGGCGCTGGCCAGGCAGCGAACTGTTCATCGAAGAGACCGAGGGGCACGGCGGACGACTGCTGTCCGAGCGCGCGGTCGACGTCACCGACCGCTGGCTGGCCGTCATCTGACCGAGCAGAGGTTCGCCGTTGGCCATTCCAGACAGGCCGCGGGTTCCGAGCTTGCAATGCCGGATCGATGGATGGCCGGGTTCTTGAGTCACGCGGTGGGAGCAGCGGGAAGCCAGAGGGTGCGATCGGCACACCTAGGACAGCCAGGTGAATTATCTTCGACTTGTGCCCGAATACTCGCAAACAGATGCGGCAGCCTCCGATTCGGCAGCCCCGCAGAACGCCCAACGCCCGCCCGACCGGATAACCAAATACATTCTGTATGGATTTTTGACCCTGACGGGCTGGTTGCTGTCGATCCCGGTCCTCGAACTGCATTCGTTGACGGACGCAGGCACCAACCATTACCAAACCGCCGACCGCTGGCAGGAAGGACTGGCCCTTGGCTGCTTGGCCGGGGCCATGGCGTTCTTCGCCGCGGCGGCAGTGAAGGCAACCCAGATCCGCAAAGGCCTGCTCGCGATGGGCGTGACCGGCTTGAGCCGCCTTCATCTGCTTCTACTTCGCCATGTCCGCTGGGGCGCGGACGTGACCATTGTGACGGCTCTGGCCTTGACGAGTTCCCGGCCCGAGTTGGCCTGTGGACATGGCGATCTCGTCACCCACCGGGCGACCCTCGTTCACCGGGTCAACCGATCGGGCGCACGACGATCTGGCTGACGTCAGCGGCCGCCGGCGTGGCGATGGCGTCGGCCGGACGGCGTCGGCCGGCGGTGACGATCGGTGGACCGACCCGGTGAGAAGTCGGTAAGAGAATCGCCGTGGCCGCACATTTTGGCCCACCATGGTCTGGTGAGCCACCAGCTGCTGTTAGCAGATGACGACCGCGCCATCCGAGAATCGTTGGAACGGGCGCTGGGGCTGGAGGGCTACCTGGTGACCGCTGTCGCGGACGGGGTCCAGGCCCTGTCGGCGATCCGCCGGGAGGTCCCCGATGTGGTCATTCTGGATGTGATGATGCCCGGAGTGGACGGTCTTGGAGTGTGCCGGGTGATCCGGGCCGATGGATTGCGGGTGCCGATCTTGATGCTCACCGCCCTGGTCGAGGTGGATGCGCGGGTCGAAGGCCTCGACGCCGGCGCCGACGACTATCTGGCCAAGCCGTTCGACTTGGAGGAGCTGCTGGCCCGGCTGCGGGCCCTGCTGCGCCGGGTGCCGGTGGCTTCGACCGACTCCGCGGTTCAGCTGGCTGTTGAAGGTTTGCGGATCGACTCTGCCAGCCGCCGGGTCTGGTGGTACGAGCAGCAGCTGGATCTGTCCAAGACCGAATTCGACCTGTTGGAACTGCTGGGTCGAAACCAGGGAATCGTGCTGACCCATTCGGCGATCTATGACCGCATCTGGGGGTATGACTTCGGTCCGGATTCGAAGAATCTCGCGGTGTACATCAGCTATCTGCGCCGCAAGTTCGAACTGGTCGGGGCACCCCCAATGATTCGGACGGTCCGGGGCGTCGGCTACTGCCTGGACGGGCTGGCGAAGCGGTGACGCTCCGGCAGAAGTTCGTGATCGCCTTCGCGGCGATCGCGGCGATCGTCGCCGGCACTATCGGCTGGGTCGCCTACGGCACAACCGATCACGCACTGCACAACGAGATCAACGTGTCGCTGGCCAGCGCCACCAGCACCCTGGCGGCCGGCGGCTCGCTGGCAACGATCACCCTGGCGGGCACCCAGGGCCCGGACGGCGGCGGCGGAGGTGGCCAACATGACGGTATGAACACCATCATCGAAACTGCACAGTCGGTTAGCGCCACCGGCGTCACCGCTCACCTGTCCGGGTCCGCGGTCACCCTGCCGGTCAGCGACCGAGCTCTGGCCATCGCGAAAAGCTCGACCGCGGGCCAGCGCGTGATCGAACAGGTCGCCGTCGGGGGCACCACTTATCAGGTGCTGACCCAATCACTCGGCGGCACCAAGGGGGCCATCCAGGTCGGTCGGGATCTGGAGGAGGCCGCCCGGATCCTTCGGCATCTGGCCATCGTCACCCTCGAGGTCGGTCTCGGCGTACTGCTGCTGGCCGCGGTGGGCGGCTGGCTGCTGGCCCGGCGGATCACCGGGCGGCTGTCCAGATTGACCGGTATGGCCGAAACCGTCAGCCAGCATGGCAACCTGGAGGTCGAATTCGTGATGCCCGGCCGAGACGAGGTGGCCCGCCTCAGCTCTTCCCTGCAATCGATGGTCGGTCAGCTGTCCTCCTCCCGGCAGGCCCAACAACGGTTGGTGCAGAACGCCGGTCACGAGCTGCGCACACCGCTGACCAGCCTGCGCACCAACATCAGCGTGCTGCGCCGATTCGGCGAACTCCAGCCGACTTCGCAGCAACAGCTGCTGGACGACGTTGCGGGAGAGACGAAGGAGCTGACCAATCTGGTCAACGAGCTCATCGAGCTGGCTCTGGACAGTCGGGGTGCCGAGAGCCCTGAGC
>JALYXB010000079.1 GCA_030947305.1 Actinomycetota bacterium
CTGCCGCCGCGCGGTGGACCTGGTGGGCCCATCAGAGGTAGTTAGCCGTGTCCCGCGTCGTTGAAGCCCCGCACCGGTCCACACAGCACTCCGCCGTCGACCGGGAGCACGATGCCGGTGATCCACGACGCGTCATCGGAGCCGAGAAATGCTACCGCGGCTGCGATGTCCTCCGGCTCACCGATGCGGCCGAGCGGGTAGATGCGGCGAACTTGTCCGGATCCTGATCCTGCGCATCCCACACCCTGGTGCGGGTGGTGCCGGGGGCAACGACGTTGAAGCGCACCGGCCGACCGGCGGCCCTAGGATCCCAGGCGCCGTACCGGACGCTGAGGTTGGCGGCGACATTGCCGAGCCCAGCCTTGGCGGCGGAGTACGCAACATTGCCGAATGCCGCCAGACCATTGACCGATCCGGTCATCACCACCGAACCGCCGAACCGGGAGTCGATCAGCTGCGGCAGCGCTGCCTGAATGCAGATGACGCTGCCGTGCAGCGTCGGCTCCATCTGCGCTGCCCAGGCGGCGTCGTCGAGGTCGAGGAAGTCCTGCGGCCCAGCGGTGCCGACGTTGCAGGCCAACACGTCTAGGGCGCCGAACCGACACAGGCAGTCGGCAACAGCTGCCTGCACCCCGGACCGATCGGTGACGTCGCAGCGCACCGCTGCGGCCCGCTCACCGAGCGATTCGGCCACCTCCGTGGCGGCATCCGCCTCCAGATCGGCCAGTAACACCGACGCGCCCTCGGAGTGCAACCGGGCAGCGATGGCTCGACCGATACCGTTACCCGCGCCGGTGATCATGGCGACCCTGCCATGGAAGCGTTGCATCATTCGGCCATTCTGCCTGCGCTGCCTGCGCACTGTTCTGCGGCCCCGTCCCGTCCTAGCGCGGTGGCGTCGTCCGATCGCCGCCGACTGCGCTGGGACGAGTTCACGGTCTTCGTCGTCGTCACCTTGCTGGCCTCGCCCTGCCCGACCTGCAGCGAGAGTTCGGAACGTTGCTGGGAACTCCGCTCGCCGACATCATCCAGTGGGTGCAGTTCGCGCCGGCGGGGGTGTGCTGGCTGCAACCGGACCTGCGACGACGGGCCGGTCTTATCGGCGCCCCACCGCCACCGGTCGCCTGTGGCGTATCGCATGTGCAGACATTCAGTGCGGGACTCGGTTATCTGACAGCGCTCCGCCTGCGACGCTTCGATCATCCCGATCGTGTTGGGCAGCTTGGGCGAGGTTTTGGATGAGGGCCGCGCTCAGCGGTGTTCACCCCGGCTCAGTTGAAGGCCCTTGGCTACGGGACAAGCGTTGCACTTTTCCGGGCTGCGACGCTCCGGCGCACTGGTCCGATGCGCACCACTCAGGCACTGGATCGATTGGGGCCCAGCCAATCTCGACAACGCCGCACTGTTGTGTGGGCGCCATCATACAATCGTGCACCGTGATCAACTCGCCGGCATCATCGTCGACGGACAAGTCCTGTGGGATCGAAGACCTGGCTCCTACCAACGACCACTGGCACCCTCGGTGGCATGACAGCGCGCCGCGAACCCGCGCTGCCCGGCCATACCCACGAACCACTGCTCGATGCCCCCCCGAACTGCGCCGGCCGCGACCATGTCAGTAGGTGCCGTTCAATGCCGTGCCTCCAGCCAGGCCGGGAACCCGCCGGTCTGTGCAGGGCCGCCGCCCGACCGACAACCAGAGGGCCGACAGCGCTGGCGATCGATCCCAATGGAATAGTCTCCGCAACTCACCGGCTAGGCTCCCTCGGACGAGGTGACGAGGGTGTCAGTCGAGGCCGATTTGGTGAGTACCGATCCACCATCGATTGTGGAACGGATCGATGACGGCGCCCACGCGGTCGCCCCAGGATCGGTCGGCCGGGCTCAGGATGGATTGCCACCCCGCCTGAACTTTTCGGGCGTGAACGGCGTCCACGTCGTCGACGTAGTCGAAGCTGTGGTATTCGGGCGGCAACGAACCAGCGGGCATGGCATCTTCACCTCCTGGCCGCATGCAGCGAGCAACGTCGCAGGGTCGACGCCGTCGCTCTCGTCCAACGGTAGTGACGGCAGCAGCGCTGGCGGCGCTCGTGCGGGACGCGTCGTTGGCAGGTGTTGACGACGCACCGCGCCCCCGTCCCGGCTTGAATGTGCTGATGGATCGAGCCAGCAGCTCACGCACCGGACACCTCCGGATCGGGGTGGACACCGGCGGCACCTTCACCGACATCGTGGCCGTCGACACCCGCACCGGCGACGTGCGCACTACCAAGACGCCGTCCACGCCGTCGAACCCAGCCGACGGATTCTTGACCGGAATCCACAAGATCCTCCACATGATCGGTGCCACACCAGTCGATCTGGAATCGATCGCCCACGGCACCACGGTCGCCACCAACCAGTTGCTGGAGGGAAAGGTCGGCGATCTCGGGTTCATCACCAACGAAGGTTTCGAGTTCATCTTGGAGATCGCCAGGCAATCGGTGCCGGACGGTTATGGGAACTCCTACTTCTGGGTCAAGCCGGACCGCATCGTCCCCGTCGATCGGGTGAAGACGGTCCGCGGCCGCCTCGACTACACCGGCGCCGAGGTGACGCCGTTCGATCGGGAGTCTGCTGTCGCTGCGGCGCGGTTCTTCAAGAACAACAACATCTCCACCATCGGTGTGTGCCTACTGCATTCCTACGCCAACGACGACCACGAGCAGCAGCTGCTGCAGGTGATCAACCAGGAGCTCCCCGAGGCCGTCGTCTCGCTGTCGTCCCGGGTGTTGCGAGAGTACCGCGAGTACGAGCGCAGCATGACGACACTGGTGGACGCGGCGGTGAAACCCACTGTGGCCGCGTATGTTTCGGGCATCGCACAGCGACTGGCAGCGCTGGACACAGAGCACACGATCCCGTTCTCGATCATGCGGTCCAACGGTGGTGTGTTGTCCGCGGACGAGGTGGTGCATCAGCCGATCACCACCGTGTTGTCCGGGCCGGCCGCGGGGGCGTTGGGAGCGGCGGTGATCGCTGCCCGCGCCGGCTACCCGTCGGTGGTGACCTGCGATGGCGGCGGCACCTCGACGGACGTCACGGTGATCTCGAATGCGAAGCCAACGCTGACCACTGAGGGCACAGTGGGCACCTACCCTTGCAAGATCCCGATGATCGACGTGGTAACGGTCGGTGCCGGTGGAGGCTCGATCGCCTGGTTGTCGCCGGAGGGAACACTGAAGGTGGGCCCCCGTTCGGCGGGCGCCGATCCGGGTCCGTTGTGTTACGGCAAGGGTGGAACCGAACCAACGATCACCGATGCCCATCTGGTACTCGGCCGCATCCCTGCGCAGCTGCTCGGCGGCGAGATCGCTTTGGACGCAGCGGCTTCACAGCACGGAATTGAGAAGCTAGGCGACGAACTCGGGCTGAGTGCGTCGGCATGTGCCACCGGAATTCTGGAGATCTCCGCGTGGAATCAGGCGAACGCGCTGCGACAGGTGACGGTGAAGCGGGGGCTGGACGTCCGGGACTTTCCGATGGTGACCTTCGGCGGCTCCGGCTCACTGCTGGCCTGTCGGCTGATGGACATCCTCGGTTTGCCCGCGGTGCTGGTGCCGCCCAATCCCGGGAACGTGTCGGCCTACGGACTGTTGACCGTCGATGTCCGCAACGACTACGTCCAGACCCACGTCGCCAAGCACGACACGATCGACCTGCCGACGATCGCCCGCATCTATGCGGAGGTCACGAGCAAGGCTCGAGAAGCGCTGCAGGGTGAGGGTTTTCCGGAAGGTGAGCAAATCGTCGAGCGGACCGCCGACATGCGCTACTTCGGGCAGGCGTACGAGGTGCGAGTGGACTGCCCGGAGGGCGAGGTGAATGGCGACTGGGCCGAGGCGGTTGCCGCCGCCTTCCACCACAGGCACGCCGCACTGTACGGCTACGACTTCCGTGGCCGCGCTGATCAACCGGTGGAATGGGTCAACCTGCGGGCGACCGGCATCGGACCGATCCCTCGACCCGAGATTCGCGAGATCGCCACGGGGAACGGGGATCTCGCAGCCGCGGAACTACAGAAGCGAAGCGTCTACTATGACGATTGGGTCGAGGCCGCCATCTACGACAGAACAGAACTCGGGGCCGCAGACACCATCACCGGACCGGCCGTCGTGCAGGAGTTCGGGTCGACTCTTCCGATCCATCCCGGCTTTATCGCGCGGGTGGACGCCTGGGGCAACCTGATCCTCGGCCGGGCAGTAGCCGGCCGGCACTCGGAGGCATCATGAATACCGACGCGACACGACGGGTCGATCCGGTGCTGCTGGAGATCGTCGCCGGCACGTTGGCCTCGGTGGAGAAGGAAGTAGAGACGGCGATTGCCCGCACCTCCCGCTCGCCGATGATCAGGGACGCGCACGACTTTCGGGTCGGTATCCACGACCTCAAACTCCGCAAGCTGACCGGTCGCTCGTACTCGGCGCTGGTGCAGCCGGTGGTGCGCGACTACCCGATCGACAGTATGGTGGCCGGCGACGTCTTCTTCCACAACGACGTCTACCTGTCCGAGGGCGGTATTGGCCACCTGCCTGATCTGTGCGTGACCGTCCCGGTTTTCTCCGGTGGTGAAGTGGTCGCCTTTCTGCAGGCCTTCGGCCATCATGACGACATCGGCGGCGCGGTACCAGGTTCCATGCCCTCGCACGCCACCAGCGTGTTCCAGGAGGGGCTGATGGTGCCACCGATCAAGCTGTGGGCAGCGGGCCTGCCAAACGAGCCGGTGCTCAAGATCATGACCCGTAACTCCAGGATGCCCGAGTCGCTGGCCGCCGATCTCGACGCCGAATGTTCGGCATGTCTGATGGGTGCCAGGCGGTTGGCCCAGCTGTTCGATCGATACGGCCGGCGGCAGGTCGAGGCCTGCTTCGAGACGATCCTGGCCAACACCACCGAGATCTACCGCACCGAGATACTGTCGAAGATCCCGGACGGCGAATACGTCTGGGAGGACTATGCCGAACACGACGGGGTCGACGAGCCCAAGCTGCACACCCAGCGGATCACCCTGACCAAACTGTCGGACGGCGACGGAGTGACGGGCGGGCGGATCATCCTGGACTTCACCGGAACAGGGCCGCAGGCCAAGGGTCCGATCAACCATGCTGCCGACTATGCCGATGGTGTGTTCCTGGCCAAGTGGCTGGCCCCGATCCTGCGGAACCTCGCCGACACACCGGAGCGGATGGCCGAACTCGACATCAACGAGGGCGTCGTTCCGCTCATCGAGATGCGCTTCCCCGGGCCGGGAACGCTGCTGACGCCGATCTTTCCGGCACCGACCAACGCCAGGACCTTCGTCATCCTGCGTTTGCTGGGGGTCTTCGCCGGGGTGCTCGCCAAGGCGGTGGATGGCAGGATGCCCGCCGACCAGGAAACCATCAGATACATCGGCTTCCACGGCGTCGATTCCGGCGGCGTGCCTTACCTGATGCGCGAGATCCTCGGCGGCGGCTCAGGCGGCCGCTACTATGCCGACGGCGAGGACACCATCCACGTGGTACCGGATTCGTCGAATGTGCCCACAGAGGTGACCGAGTCGAGGTTCCCCTTTCGGATCGAAAGACTCGGTTTGGCAAGGGATTCCGGTGGTGCTGGTCGCTATCGGGGCGGCCTGGGCTATGAGAAACACTATCGGATGCTGATCGACGCCGACTTCATGTGCATTGCCGACCGCTCGATCCTGTCCTGTTGGGGCGTCAATGGTGGCAAGGCCGGCAAGCCGTTCGCGGTGACCATCGACCCTGGCGGCCCGAACGAGCGGGAGATCGGCGGCCTGGTCGATGCGGCGCCGATGACGGCGGGAGAAGTGGTCAGGGTGCGGACTACCGGTGGAGGCGGTTGGGGCGATCCATTGGATCGACCGATCGATGAGGTTGTGCGAGATGTGCGGTGGGGCAAAGTATCCGTCGACGGTGCCCGGATCGATTACGGCGTGGTGCTGGAAGTCTCAAGCACCGGGGAAGTGGTGGTCGACCGGGCCGCCACCGTTGTACGGCGAACCGACCTGCACGCCGCCATCGCCTCGGATGCTCCGTTCTTCGACCGCGGACCCGGTTACGTCGCGCTGTCCGGCGGCCGTACCAGCGCAGAAGTCGACCATCTGTGACGACCTCGTGACCGTCGACGTGTTGACGGGGCCAGGCCCGGTCGAGTGGACTGGTCGATGAGCCGGTCGGATGGGTGTCGGGCCTGTTCGGCCGGCTTGCCGCTCGGCGAGTTGCTCTGCCTATGCTGGCGCGCCCCCTGCGGGTCGGTATGTCCCGCCAGATCGGCGATCGCCGTCGCCTCGTAGCCTGGGCGGGCGATGGATGCAAGGACACAAAGGAGGCCAGGTGGCAGGCACCGCAGGACCGCTGGCCGACATCACTGTGCTGGACCTCACCAGGGCACTCGCCGGGCCGCACGCCGCGATGATGCTCGGTGACCTAGGGGCACGTGTGATCAAGATCGAGGCGCCAGGGCATGGGGATGACACCCGCGGCTGGGGACCGCCGTTCGTCGAACCAACTCAGAGTGTCGACGGCGGCGCTGCCGATCCGGTATCCACCTACTACCTCTCGTGCAACAGGAACAAGGAGTCCGTCGCGCTCGACCTGAAGTCCGACGACGGCAGGGTCGCTCTCACCGAGCTGATCAGGCGCAGCGATGTACTCCTGGAGAATTTCCGGCCAGGTGTGCTGGACCGCCTCGGCTTCCCGCTGGAGACCCTTACCGAGCTGAACCCACGGTTGGTGATCATGTCCATCTCCGGGTTCGGGCACGACGGCCCCGAAGGTGGACGAGCCGGCTACGACCAGATCGCGCAGGGCGAGGCCGGACTGATGTCGATGACCGGCCCCGACCCGGAGACCCCCACCAAGGTCGGCGTGCCGATCGCCGACCTGCTAGCCGGGATGTACGGCGCCTACGGCGTGCTGGCGGCGCTTCACGAGCGGGAGGTAACCGGCAACGGTGGCCTGGTTCGCACCTCGCTGCTGGCCGGAGTCGTTGGTGTGCATGCCTTTCAGGGAACCAGATGGACGGTGGCCGGCGAGATTCCCAAGGCGGAGGGTCCACACCATCCGTCGATCTGCCCGTATGGCCTATTCCACTCGGCCGACGGCGTCGTGCAGATATCCGTTGGCTCCGAAGGATTGTGGCGGAAGTTCGCGCCGGCCTTCGGAATCTCAGTCGATGCCGAGGGGTTCGCGAGCAACCAGCAGCGGGTACGCAACGGCACTGCGGTCCGGGCTGCGGTCGAGACGGCGTTCGCCGAGTTTCCCACTGCCGAGCTGCTGGCGAAGCTGTCCGACGTTGGTGTTCCCAGCGGCCAGGTGAAGAACCTCCAACAGGTCTACGCGTGGGACCAGGCGCTGTCCCAAGGGCTGTTGATCGATGTCGAGCACCCCACCCTGGGGAACATCCAGTTATCCGGTCCGCCGTTGCGATTCTTCGACGGTGGCGGCGTCGAATGGCACCACGACCATGCGGCGCCGCCCTTGCTGGGACAGCACACCGACGCGGTGCTGGCGTGGTTGGCCGATGATCAAGACCGGTGATGACCACCAGCAAGCGGCTCGGAGCTCGCGAACTGATCGACGTCGTGTTGGACGAAGGATCGTTCGTGAGCTGGGACTCACCGATCGACAGGCCCACCGATCTCGATCCAGCGTATGCCGCCGAACTGGTTGCTGCGCAACAGAAGTCCGGGTGTGACGAGGCTGTCTTGACCGGCGCCGGAACCATCGCCGGGCTCCCAGTAGCGGTAGTGTCCAATGAGTTTCGATTCCTCGGAGGGTCAATAGGTTTGGCAGCGGCCGACCGGCTGGAACGGGCCATCCGTCGGGCTACCGCCGAGGGATTGCCGCTGTTGGCTGCCACCGCCTCCGGCGGCACCAGGATGCAGGAAGGGACATTGGCTTTCGTTCAGATGGTGCGGATCACCGACGCCATCGGCGCGCACCGGGCTGCTGCGCTGCCGTATCTGGTCTACCTGCGGCATCCGACGACCGGTGGGGTGTTCGCCTCATGGGGATCCCTCGGCCACGTCGCGGTCGGCGAACCTGGTGCGCTGGTGGGATTTCTGGGTCCCAAGGTCTACCGGGCGTTGTACGGCGAACCGTTCCCTGACGGCGTGCAGACCTCGGAGAACCTCGCTGCCCACGGCTTGATCGATGCGGTGCTGATGCCGGACAAGCTAGCCGAAATCGCATCAAGGGCCATCACCGTGCTGATGTCCCGGCGCCGCGGAGTGCAGCCGCCCGATGCCGAGGCGGAGGTCGAGCAGCCGGACGTCGCCGCCTGGGAATCAATCCGGCGTACTCGTCGTGCCGACCGGCCCGGGGTGCGTGAGCTGCTGCGGTTCGCGGCCCGAGACGTGGTGCCGCTCAACGGAACCGGCGAGGGTGACGCTTCGGTGGCCGGCCACCGATCGGGGCTGGTTTTGGTGCTGGCCAGGTTCAACTCGTTGCCCTGTGTGGTGCTCGGTCAGGACAGGGCATCGCAGGCCAGCCATGGTCCGCTCGGGCCGGCCGAGCTGCGGGTTGCGCGGCGTGGGATGCGGCTGGCAGCCGAACTGGAGTTGCCACTGGTATCGGTGATCGACACCCCCGGTGCCGCTCTTTCCAGGGCCGCCGAGGAGGGCGGGCTGGCCGGCGAAATTGCCCGTTGCCTCGCTGAGCTGGTCCGACTGCCGACGTCAACGGTGTGCGTGTTACTCGGCCAAGGATCCGGCGGCGGGGCGTTGGCGCTGTTGCCGGCCGATCGAGTGATCGCCGCCCGACATGCCTGGCTCTCGCCGCTGCCGCCGGAAGGCGCGAGCGCGATCGTGCATGGCGGCGACCCGTCACACGCGGCAGAAATGGCTGCGGCGCAACAGGTGCGGGCTATCGATCTGCGTCGCAAGGGGGTGGTCGACAGGGTGGTGGCCGAGTACGACGACGCCGCAGACGAGGCGGCGGCGTTCTCTCGCCGGATGGGCGGCGTGCTGGCCCAGGAGATCGCGGTACTCGGTTCGTTGCCGACCACGCAGCGGTTGGCCAGGCGTGCTGGCCGCTACGTCTTGTGATCCATGGACATCCGGTGACGGCCCGACAGCTGCTGCACCAGTCGGGCTAACTGCGCTGCTGAACGGCAGCGGCCTCGGCCGCCCACCCCGCACCGGTGGCATCGTCCAGTCTGCGTGGTGGGGGCAACTGTGGAGCGGGCGAGCGACTGCCGATGCCGATCGGTAGCAGGAAGATCGCCGCCAGCACCCAGAACATCTGGTTGCTGGCCACGACCATGGCGACGACGGAACTGTTGCTGAAGTCGACCTCTGGCAGCCGCAGCCACGCGTCGAGGTCAAGCCCGAATGCCAATGCCCCCAGCACGATCAGCGCGACCGGTGTGACGGCACGGCGACCCGGGTGCCACCACCAGGGCGCCGTTGACAGGCCGCCTGGCGCCCGCCCGGCCGCCCCCCTGAAGAGGCGATGCACGGTGACGACCGCCGCCGGAATGATCCAGACGATGTGGTGTGTCCAGCTGACCGGGCTTACCAGCACTCCGAGCAGGCCGGTTATGGCGATGGCCGACAACGTGTCACCGGACTGCGCTGCCTTACGGATCCGGACAGCGGCAGCCGTGCCGATGACAAGGACCAACACCAGCCAAATGACTGTGCTCGCAGCGTCCGGCCCGGCGATACGGGTGATGAGCCCGTCAAGCGATTGGTTCGACCGGACACCGATCACCCCGACGCGCGTTGAGTCCCACACCAACGAGGTGAAGTACTGCCAGGTCTCGCCGGGCATGACCACCGCACTGGTGAGAGTGGCGACGACGGCAGTGCAGACCGCGACAACCGCCGGCCGCCAGTGCTTGGAGAGTACGAAATACAGCAAGAAGATGCCGGGAGTCAGCTTGATGGCCATCGCCAGGCCGACGCCAAGTCCGGTGAACCTGCTGCCCCGCCGAGCAAGTACCAACGTATCCAGCATCACCAGCGCCATCAGGTACATGTTGATCTGCCCGAACCCGAGGTTTTCCCTGACCGGTCCCAGTAGATATGCGGCCGAGGTGGTGAGGCCGACGACGAGTACGGCGTTGTGTTTGGTGATGCAGATCCGATCGCGCAGCGACAGGTATATGCACCAGGCGGTGGTCGCCACGATCGCCAGCACCGAAATTCCGGTCACCAGGGACAGGCTCAAACTGGCCATCGGCCACATCAGCACGGCCGCCAATGGCGGGTAGGTGTAGCCAAGGCTGATCTGGACCGGGTCCGGCTGCATGTAGTTGTAGATGTCGTTTCCTGCTGTCCAGAAATGGATGGCGTTGTAATAGACCTTCAGATCGAATTGACGGACGTGCGGTCCGGTCAGGAAGTGGCAGATCAGGTAGGCGACCGTGCCGGCCAGCGCCACCAAGGACAAGGTCCGGATCAGCTGGATGCGTCGGGAACTGCGGCTGGACGCCCCGGCGGGGGAGGTCAGCGAGTGGATCACAGCCGCCAGCCTCGGACCCGCAAGCCGGGCCTCGGGTCGTTCGATACCTGGCATGAACCTATTCTCGCAAGCTGAACCCAATCGGTTCTTGGAATCCGGCACGAAGGGTGAGGGACGTCACCCCCCAATGCCGAAGCTGTGAATAGCAGCCGGGCTATTTGTCTGTTGTGCACGGTTTATTGCTATCGATAGCGACCCAGCCTGATCGGCCGCATCGCGGCGGTCCCGCGGTGATGCCGTTGGCCGATTCCGCCCCGCCCGGGGCGGACCATCGTCAGTTCGTGACGAAGGAGTCGTCCTCACCGCTTCCTACGCTGACCGGATGACGCGTAGCGGCGGAGGGCAGAGTTGGGCTCGCCGGGCGCTGGTGGCCCTGGGTGGCAATGCGATGAGCGGGCCCGACGGTTCCGCCACCGAGTTGGACCAGATCGCGGCGCTCGGCGCTGCCGCCGCCCACATTGCGGAGCTGGTGGCCGCCGGCGTTCAGGTGGCCGTCACCCATGGCAACGGGCCGCAGGTCGGGAACCTGTTGGTGAAGAACGAGCTCTCGGCGCACGTGGTGCCGCCGGTTTCCCTGGATTGGTGTGTCGGCTCCACCCAAGCGACCATCGGGTTCGTCCTGTGCGACGCCCTCGAGGCCGAGCTGACGGCGCGCGGGCTCGGTAACAGGGTGGCCGCGTTGATCACCCGCACCCTGGTGGACTCCGCCGATCCTGCCTTCGACGTTCCGATGAAACCGGTCGGTCGATACCTCGGCGCGCAGGATGCGCAGCGGTTCATCGGGCTCGGCCAGCACTGGCGCGATTTCGGCGAACGTGGCTGGCGGCGGGTGGTGGCCTCGCCGCGTCCCGTCCAGATAGTCGACGCTGGGGTGGCCGCCGACCTAGTAGCTGCGGGGACGGTGGTGATCTGCGCCGGCGGCGGCGGAATCCCCGTCGTCCGCGGCCCCGACGGCGCCCTGACCGGCGTCGAAGCGGTGATCGACAAGGACCTGACGGCCGCCATCCTGGCCGACCTGCTGGACTGTGATGCGCTGGTGATCGCGACCGACATCGACAACGCGGTGCTCGAGTTCGGGACCTCCAACGCCCGGCCGCTCGGCCTCGTCCGGCCCGACGAGATGGCTGGCTACATCGAAGGCGGCCACTTTGCCGCAGGCTCGATGGGGCCGAAAATTGAAGCAGCGCAGCGCTTTGCATCGGGCACGTGCACGGACCCCGCCATCGTCCGGACAGCCGTCGTCACCCGCCTCGACCGGATTGCCGAGGCACTCACCACCGAGCCCGGCAGCGTCGGTACCGTCATCCGCAGGTAGTCAGTAGCAGCAGCTCACAACCCCAAGGAGCATCGCCGTGGCCACAATGCCGCAAGCCATCGAAGTCCGCAAGATCCCGCTGCACAGCGTGTCCGACGCCAGTGAGCTGACGAAACTGATCGACGACGGGCTGATCGAGGCGGACCGGGTGGTCGCGGTGATCGGCAAAACGGAGGGCAACGGCGGCGTCAACGACTACACCCGCATCATTGCCGACCGGGCGTTTCGGGAAGTGCTGGTGGCCAGGGGATCTCGGTCTGCCGCCGAGGTGAAGTCGGTGCCGATCGTCTGGTCCGGTGGCACCGACGGCATCATCTCCCCACACGCCACCGTGTTCGCCACGGTGGACCCGGACGAGGTTGTGAAGACCGAGGAGCCTCGGCTGACCGTGGGCTACGCGATGAGCGAGAAGATTCTGCCGGAGGACATCGGCCGCTCTGCAATGGTCAGTAAGGTGGCCGACGGGGTCCGAAAGGCTATGGCGCAAGCAGGTATCTCCGCTGCCGCCGACGTGCACTACGTGCAGACGAAGACCCCGCTGCTCACCATCGACACCATTCGAGATGCCAGATCCCGTGGCTTCGAACCGTTCTGCGAGGACACGCTGACATCGATGGATGTCTCGAACGGCACCACCGCGCTCGGCATCGGCGTCGCTCTCGGCGAGATCGATATGCCGACCGACGAGGCGATCATGCGGGACAGGACGCGGTATTCGTCGGTGGCATCCTGCTCGTCGGGAGTCGAGCTCGACAGGGCGCAGGTCGTGGTGGTGGGGAACACCCGCGGTGTCGGCGGCCGGTATCGGATCGGGCACGGGGTGATGAAGGATGCGCTGGACGCCGACGGCATCTGGGATGCCATCGGCAACGCCGGTCTCGAGCTCCCGCAACGGCCGCGCACCGCAGACCTCAAGGGCCGCCTGGTGAACGTGTTCCTCAAGTGCGAGGCATCGCAGGATGGTCAGGTACGCGGCCGGCGCAACGCCATGCTCGACGATTCGGATGTGCACTGGCACCGGCAGATCAAGGCCGCGGTCGGCGGCGTCGCTGCGGCGGTGACGGGCGATCCGGCCGTCTTCGTCTCGGTGTCGGCCGCCCACCAGGGTCCTGACGGCGGCGGCCCGGTCGCCGCCATCGTCGACTTCGGTGACGATCCGACCGGATACCAGGCCAATTGATAACCGCCATATGACTCGCGAAGTCCGCCGCAGTTCGCGGGTCGTGTCGTCGTTATCGTGGTAGCAGATCGATCCGAACCAGGTTGCCGTTGCGGGCCGACAGCCGGCTGTGCACCAGCACCGCGCCGGCCGGCCCGTCCGGGCCGTCTACCTCGAGCGGGTGGACGGTGGCGCCGTTCGTGGCCGCCACCGTCGCTGTGGTCGTCAGTACGCAGACGTCGTCATCCTGGGTGAACCGCAGTGTGACGCCCGTTGCGTCCAGCTCGGCGATTTCCCCTGTCGCCCACCGCAGCGTGCTGCTATCGCCGTCGCCGATTCGGACGTTTTCCGGCAACATCAGTCCCGACCGACCGGCGACCCGCAGCGAACGCCCTCCCAGCAACGATTGGTCGCCGCGGTGCAGCCCGATATCGATGTGGTGGCTCACCACGTTGACCAGATGAATGATCCGCTGGCCAATGCTGTCGACGGTCGGCACCACCACCAGCCCGGCCGCCGATGGATCCGACGACACCCGGGGTCGAACCCCGATGCTGTCGAATGCGGCGGTCCAGAAGTCCAGCAGACACGGGAAGTCGCAGCACATCAACAGCGCACTGCCGGCGGCGCAGCGGACCATCACCGCGACCGGGTCCCCGGACGCGGCGTCGCGAAGGATGGGCGCCGCCGCCGGTGCCCGCAATCGTTGCAGGTAGGTCACCCTTGTCTCGGTGCGCGTGCCGGCCCAGCCGTCGGCGACGACGGAGGGAAAGTAGTTGACCGCCGAACGGATCGGATCGGCAGCGGTTACTCCGAGGCCGTCGGCCAGCACAGTGCACGACCGACCTTCGAGATCCCACCGTGGCAGCAGCCCTGACAGCAGAAGTCGGCCGCCGGCCCGTACATAATCGAGCAGGCGCTGCTGCACCGCCGGGTCCAGATACGACGGGCTGCCCAGCGCCAACGCCGGGGTCGAGACAGGGTAGAGCTGGTCCAGCTGCAGGTCCAGTCCACGAAACGTCAAGCCGCTCAACACCATTGCTCGTGCCAGGATGTCCCGCGGCCCCGATCCCCTGAACTCCTCGAGGTCGTCGGTGAGTTGCTGCATGATCTGCGAGCCGGGGTAGCGATACTCGGTGAGGTAGTGGTCCGGCACGAAACCCAGGGTGAGGTCGTCGTACTCCGGTTCGGAATCCGCCAGGATTGCGCCAACGGCGCAGACCGCACCGACGACCGCCGCGGTCGGCCCGAATGTCTCATTGCGCACCCCCTCCGGCCCTACCGGCGCGGCGAATCCGTGCCGCTCGCCGGTGAAGGCAATACGGTCGTTGCCATCGCCGACCGCAGTGTGCAGCATCGGGTTGTGTCCGCCGCTGAACAGGTAGTAGTTGATCAGCCGATTCCCCTGTGCCACAGAAAGTCTGGTTTTGAGCTCGATCGACTCGGGCGGCTGAACATGGGCCAGCGTCTCGTCGTAGTCGCCGCTGCCAGCTTCGAACTCGAGCGAGGTGATGGGTTGGTCCCGACCGTTCACGGCGCCCATGAACGCATTGATCACGTACAGGTCCGGCAGTGTCGTCAGGGTGAGATCGCCCAGATAGTGATCGGAGCCGGCGATGATGCCCGGGATGCCTGAGTACGCCTGGTACAGCTGGCTGATGCCGATCGGAAAGGTGCGGCCCCGCCCTTGGTCGGTGCCGTGCACATTGATCAGGAACGGCACTCCGGCAATGCCGAAACCGTGGGCGTACTGGCGGATTTCAGCGAAGTAGTTGGCGTAACGGGCCCTGGTGTATTCGCCGAGGTCCCGCCGCAACGCCGCGGCCCAGGCCTCCGCCGGGGACCGCACGGCGGTGGCCCAGGCGGCCTTGTCGTGCAGGTCGACGGGGTACCGGTCGGCGGTGTTGGGGTATTTGGCCAGCACCCAATCGGCGAGCTGGTCCAGCACCAGATCAGTGAGGTCGGGTGAGTTGGTGACCCACGGCAGCATCCCTACCTCGTTGTCGAGTTGCACTCCTATCACCGGGCCGCCGCGCGGGCGCAGCCGCTCCGCCAGCACTGGCATGACCGCCGCGTACCACTCCCGGCTGGCCGACAGGAAGGCCGGCGCGAGATAGTCGACGGTACGGGTCGGTGTCTGCCGTCCGTCCCAGGTGATCGGGACGATCTCCGGATGATCTTCGTAAAGCCGGTGGGGAAGGCCCTCATTCTTGAGTTCGGCCATCACGAAGGGGCCGGGCCGGGCAATTACCCCAAGGCCCTTGGCCGCGCACAGGTCGAGGAACCCTGTCAGGTTCAGCTGCGGATGTGTCCGTCCGGTGAAGTCGAAGCTGCGGTCGGGCAACTCGTGCCAGAGCCACGGGATATAGCTGGCGACCACCGTGCAGCCGGCCTCGATCAAGTCGTCCAATCGCTGTGCCCACACCGTGGGAGCCAACCGGAAGTAGTGCACCTCGCCGCTCATCAGCAGGCGCGGCACGCCATCGATGACGATACGTCCCCGAGAGGTCTCGATCATTCGAGAAATGCCCTTTCGCTTTCGGTCAACGGATTTCGATGTCCGCTGGGGTATTGACTCGGCCCCGTCGGCGCGCTTTACTGACGACCAGCAGCCGATGTATGCGCTTACATTTGGCCGGACCACAGCACACACCAGCGCGGCGATCAACGCAACACCGGCAAGTGCGACAAATACCGCAACCGAACAGAAGCCGACAACGAGTAGGACCGAGGACCGCCCCGCAGCCTTGACAAGCAGCGGTGACAAGTAGCGGTGACAAGTAGCGGTGACAAGCAGCAGACGAGTTGGGCGAAGGGTGGACACGTCGTGGCAGAGCCGCCGACCGTGTACGACGTCGCCGAACGCGCAGGGGTGTCGACGGCGACGGTGTCCAGGGTGATGTCCGACGCGCAGAACGTTCGCGGCACCACCAAGCAGCGGGTGCTGGATGCGGTCGCCGAGCTGGGATATCTGCAGAGCGCGGCCGCAAAGGGCCTGGCCCGCAACCGTTCGCACATTCTCGGCTTGACATTTCCTGACGACTTGGCGCAGGCAGAGCAATCCGATGCCAGCTTCTGGTACGACGAATTGATCCGCGGAGCTGAACGGGCGGCCCGGCAGGCCGGCTACATGCTGTTGATCGCCGGTAGCCCTAGCGAGGACTACCAGCGGGTGTTCACCGGCGTCGCCGGCAGCTGCGACGGAATTGTGACGATGTCCGGCGCGCACGATCCGGACACCCTGGCCAGGGTGAGTGCGCGCAAGCCGGTGGTGGTGATCGGGTCGGGCAGCGACAGGTTCGACAATGTCGACCACGTGCTGTGCGCCAACCGTGACGGCGCATACGAACTGACCGCGCACCTGTGCGACGTTCATGGCGTCGTCCAGCCGGGTTATGTGGCTGGCGACGCTCCCGACTCCCATGCCCGCTTCACTGGATTTCGAGCCGCCCTGCGGGATCGCGGACTGAAGGTTCCACGCAAGCCCATCGCTGTCGGCGATCTGAGCACGCCGGGTGGCCGACGTGTCGGGGAAGCCCTGGTGGACAACGGTTTGGATGTCGACGCGCTGGTCTGTGTCAACGATCAGACGGCGATCGGGGTGATCGAATCCCTGGTTGCAGCTGGGATCGGGGTGCCCGGCCAGCTCCGGGTGACCGGTTTCGACGGGGTGGTCTTCCGGGAGCCCGGTGCTCCGCTGTTGACCACGTCTACCCAGTCGATGCAGCAGATGGGCGCGCTGGCCGCCGAGTTGCTGGTGGAACGGCTCAACGCATCACGCACGACTCCCGTTGAGCTGTCGCTGGACACCACGTTACGGATCGGGGACACCTGCGGCTGCGACCGCGCTGCCCTGGTTGGCCCACGCATGACAGGTGAACCTTTACCCACTCGACCCGAGCAAGGTCGGGCCACTGTATTAGCGAGCACTACCAATGGAGGTCAGTGATGATAACCAAGAGAACCTCGACGTGCCGCACGCTGTCCATACCCGTTCTCGGGTTGGCCCTGTTCGCGGCGTCGGCCTGCACGGCGACGCCAGCCCAACAAGCCGCCCAGGGTGGTGGCGGAGGAGGTCAGAGCGGCAGCACGGCGGCGCAACCGGCCAGTGTGCTGACGTTCCAGGGCGACAGCACCAAGACGCAGGATTTTAATCCGCTCACCGGCACCGGACAGAACCAGAACTTCCTGATCTACGAGCCGCTGGTGTTCATCAGCCCGGTAGACTCGACCCCGACGCCGTTCCTGGCCACCAAGTTCTCGAAGGTCAGTGCCAGCGACCTGGAAGTGACCGTCCGGGACGGCGTCAAATGGTCTGATGGCAAACCCTTTACCGCCGCCGACGTGGTGTTCACCTTCAACCTGCTGAAGAAGTTCCCGGCCGTCGACACCAAGGGAGTCTGGGCGTTCCTCAAGTCTGTGACGGCCAACGGCGGCAAGGTCTCCTTTGCGCTCAAACAGCCGAGCCTGCCGTTCATGGACACCATTCTGTCCGTGCCCATCGTCTCGGAGCACCAGTGGTCAGCGGTGCCGGACCCGGCGAAGTATGCCGACGCAAAACCGATCGGCACCGGGCCTTATGTGTTGAAGAGCTACACCTCGAGTGAGATCAAGCTGGCCAAGAATCCGAGCTACTGGCAGGCCGACAAGGTGGCAGCCGACGAGGTCGACTACCCGGTCGGGGCCACCGCGTCATCGGCGTCCGCGCTGCAGGTGACCAGCGGCACCTACGACTGGGTCTACTCGTTCCTGCCAGACGTGCAGAAGACCTACATCGACCCGGATCCGAAAAACCGCACGTATTACTTCCCGCCGGGCGGCGCGATCGCGCTGTACCTGAACTTGACCAAGAAGCCGTACAGCAACGTCGATTTCCGCAAGGGCGTCTCGCTGTCGCTGAACAGGTCGAGCATCGCCAGGAAGGCTGTCAACGGCTATCTCGACCAGGCCAGCACCACCGGTCTGATCCTGCCGAACCTGAAGAAGTACCTGGATCCGTCGATCCCCAACCAGGGCATGGTGACGCAGAACAAGGACGCTGCACTAGCGGAGTTCAGCAAGGCCGGCTACACGATGAAGGGCAACAAGCTCACCGGCACCGATGGCAGCCAGGCCGGCTTCACCATGCTGGTACCCAACGGTTTCACCGACTGGCAGCAGGCAGCGGTCGAGGTCCAACAGGAGCTCGCTGCGGTGGGTATCACGGTGAAGATCGACAACCCGCAGTACGCCCAGTACTCCAAGTCGATCGGCTCCGGAAGCTACGATGCCGCGTTCGGCGGATTCGGTGGCAACGGAAATGCCTACACCGACTACAACAATGCGCTGAACTCTGCGTTCGCCGCTCCCATCGGTACCCAAACGGTGAACAACTTCGAGCGGTTCAAGGATCCGACCGTTGACAAGGCGCTGCAGACGCTGGCGACCTCGACCGACGAAAAGGCGCAGCTCGCCGCGACCTACAGCCTGGAAAAGATCATGATGGATCAGCTGCCGATCGTGCCGATGTACTACGGCGGCAGCTGGGGCCTTTTCAAGATCGACAAGTTCACCGGCTGGCCGTCGGCCAAGAACCCGTACACGCTGCCGACGACGTACAACAACTCACTGTTGAAGGTGCTCACGACGATCACCAAAGTCAAATGAGTAGGTCGGTACCCGGCCGGTCGGGGCTGCCGATCCGGCCGGGTCTAGCGGGGGTGATTTGATGCGGTACGTATTGGGCAAGCTCGGCCAATTCCTGCTGTCGCTGTGGGCCGCGGTGACCTTGAACTTCGCGCTGCCGCGGCTGATGCCAGGTTCACCGGTCGACGCGGCGCTGGCCAAGATCGCCTCAACGGGTCAGGTGATCACCGAAGCGCAGCGTAGCGCCATCGAGGCGCAGCTCGGCCTGCCGAAATCCGGTGTGCTGAGCCAGTACTGGACCTACCTCGACGGAGTCATCCACCTGCGGTTCGGTGTGTCCTACACCTATCCGACGGAGGCGGTGACGACCACGATCGGCAGGGCGCTGCCGTGGACGCTGGCGTTGGTCGGCGTCGCGACCATCCTGGGGTTCATCGTCGGTACCGGGATCGGGGTGGCCGCCGGCTGGCGACGCGGTACCAGGTGGGACACCGGGTTGACGCTCGGCGCCACCTTCGCCGGGGCCTTCCCGCCGTTCTGGCTGGCGCTGCTGTTGGTCTTCTTCCTGGCCTACAAGCTGCAATGGTTCCCGTTGTCTGGTGGCAACACACCCGGGCTGGTTCCCGACTTTTCGGCGCTGTACATCCTTGATGCGGCGAAACATGCGCTGCTGCCGGCGATCACGCTGATCGTCACCGGTCTCGCCGGCTGGGTAATGGGAATGCGGAACAACCTGATCAACACCCTCGGCGAGGACTACGTGACCTTCGCCGAAGCCAACGGCCTGCGCAGCCGCACGGTGGCCGTCAAGTATGCCGCCCGAAATGCGCTGCTGCCGAACGTCACCGGCTTCGGGCTGGCGCTGGCGGCGGTGGTCGGCGGTTCGGTGCTGGTCGAGCAGATTTTCGGCTATCCAGGGATCGGCAGCTTGCTCGTGCGAGCCGTCACCAACTACGACTTCCCATTGATGCAGGCCCTGTTCCTGCTCATCACCGTGACGACGCTGGTCGCCATCTTCCTGGTCGACATGGTGTACGTCCGGCTCGATCCGAGGGTGCGCCGATGACTACCACGTCAGCACTGACTGCTCCAGGTACCTCAGGCGCAGATCCGGGCGCCAGCGCCAAGATCGCCGTCACCAAGACGAAGCTGCCTGGGCCCCTTACCTTTATCATCAGGGTCATCGCCACGTTGTGGTCCAACACCAAATCGCGGATCGGGCTGATCCTTTTCACCCTGATCATCCTGATCGCGTTGTTCTCGCCGCTCATCGTTCCCTATTCGCCGAAGGTCACCAGCTTCGCGCCGTACGCGCCGTCCAGCGGCGCCCATTGGCTCGGCACCACCGGCAATGGGGAAGACGTTCTCTCCCAACTACTCTACGGGTCGAGAATCTCGCTGCTGGTGGGGCTGACTGCCGGTCTGATCGGCACGTTCGTCGCAGTGTCTGTCGGGTTGCTGTCCGGGTACCGCCCCGGCATGGTCGACAACGTCATCAGCTTCGTGGTGAACCTGGCGCTGTTGATCCCCGGCATCCCGTTGATGATCGTGATGGCGGCTTATCTGCCGCGTGGGCTGCTGGTGATCATCTTTGTCTCGGTGATAACCGGATGGGCCTACGGCGCAAGGGTTATCAGATCGCAGACGTCCGCCCTGCGGTCTCGCGACTTCGTCACCGCCGCCGCTTTGAGCGGGGACAGCACGGCGAGGATCATCTTCCGGGAGATCATGCCCAACATGACCTCGCTGGTGGCCGGCAGCTTTTTCGGCGCTGCCATCGGCGCCGTTCTCGGCGAGGCCAGCCTGGAGTTCCTCGGCCTCGGCGATCTGAGCACCGTCAGCTGGGGAACCATGTTGTATTGGGCGCAGAACAGCGGAGCCATTCTGACCGGGCGCTGGGTCGTGGTGCTGGCACCCGGCTTGGCCATCGCATTGCTGATGGCCGCGTTCACCCTGATCAACTTCGGGGTGGATGCGCTGTCGAACCCGCGGCTGAGGGAGAAGGCATGAATCTGCTCGAGGCGCGTGGCGTCAACGTTGTCTACGAACCTGCGTCCGGGCAACGCATCTGGTCGGTACGCGACGTCGATATCAACCTGGCCGAGGGCGAGTTCGTGGGCCTGGTCGGCGAGTCCGGATGCGGCAAGTCGACTCTTGGCTACGCGCTGACCAGGATGTTGCGGCCGCCGGCGAAGCTCGAATCCGGCAGCATCACCTTCGATGGCGCCGACATCGCCAGGATGGACGACGAGCAACTACGTCAATTCCGGCACAACGGGATTGCGCTGGTGCTGCAGAGCGGCATGAATGCGCTGAACCCGGTAGCCTCGGTCGAGCAGCACTTTCGTGACGTGTTGCGGGCCCACGGCAAGACATCGAAGTCGGCGGCTGCCGCCAGGGCGACTGAGGTGTTGAAGAAGGTCCGGCTCGAGCCGGCATTGCTGCGTCGATTCCCCCACGAACTGTCCGGCGGTATGCGGCAACGGGTTTCCATCGCCCTGGTACTGGCGCTCGAACCGCGGCTGATCGTCTTCGACGAACCGACGACTGCGTTGGATGTCGTCGTGCAGAAGGCGGTGATGGAGACCATCAAGGAGCTGCAGGCCGAGAACGGTTTCACCGCAGTGCTCATCAGTCACGATCTCGGTGTGGTGCTGGACGCCACCGACCGGGTGCTGGTGATGTATGCCGGCCGGATCATCGAGGAGTGCGCATCGAATCGGCTGGTGACCGGCAAGCACCATCCGTACACCGAGGCGCTACTCGGCTGCTACGCCGATCCCCGAGCCGAAGAGGTACACATCACCGGAATCCCGGGCACCCCACCCGATCTGTCGCTGCCGGTTGACGGCTGCGCCTACGCGGCTCGGTGCACGCTGACCGAGCCGATCTGCCGGGAGAAGGTTCCGGCGTTGTTGCCGCTGGCCGGCGGAGTGGTCGCCTGCCATGTCCGGACAATGCAGGCAGAACGCGAGACGGAGGCCAGCGGTGTCCGCTGAATTCGAGGAGGTCAATGACGGGTCGGCCGCCGCTACGGCGACTGCCGCTGGGCGATCCACCATGGAAGTGCGCGGCGCCTCGGTGGTGTTCGGCGCCGGTCGGCGTCGCGGTGGCGGGCTGAAAGCCGTTGACGACGTGACGTTCTCGCTGCCGCCGGGCAGCGCAGTCGGCTTGGTCGGAGCCAGTGGCAGCGGCAAGAGTACCGCCGCCCGGATGGTGCTCGGCCTGATCAAGCCGACCTCGGGATCGGTGACCTACGGCGACGTCGAGGTCAGCTCGTTGCGTGGCCGCAAGCTCAAGGCCTACCACCGCCGGGTACAGATGGTGTTCCAAGACCCTTACGCTGCCCTGAATCCGGTACACACGGTCGAATATGCCGTCAGCCGACCATTGCGCAATTTCTCGGAGGTCGGCACCACGCAGGCCACCACTAAGGCCCACGAACTGTTGGAGACGGTTGGCCTGTTCCCCACGGCGCAATTTGCCTCCAAGCTTCCGCACCAGTTGTCCGGGGGCCAGCGGCAACGGGTGGTGATCGCCAGGGCGCTGGCCTGCGATCCGGAATTCGTCGTCGCCGACGAACCGGTATCGATGCTGGACGTGTCGATGCGCGCCGGCGTGCTCGGGCTGCTGGCCAAATTGCGGGCGGAACGCGGGCTCACCCTGCTGTACATCACCCACGATCTACTCAGCGCCCGAGTGGTGACAGACACCATCATGGTGATGCACGAGGGCAAGATCGTCGAATCCGGCCCGACCAAGGACGTCCTGCAGAACCCCACCGACGACTACACCAGGTTGCTGTTGGATGCGGTGGCGAATCCGTTCGCGGCGGACCACGGGTCCGAAGCCACGTCGGAACGCCGCGCGAGCACCAGGAGCGCGGAGCGCTCGGAGAGCGAGTAGGCGATGACCGCTCTGGAGTCGGCAAATGACGCCCATCAGGACTGGACCAACAGGATTGGCGACCGCAGCGACTCGCACCAGAGCGGACCGCGGCGCAGGCTACCGCCGCCCGGCCGGGTGCGGGCGGTTGCCGGCCGTGGTCAGGTCAGCGTGCATTGGGATCCGGTCGAGGACGCGATCGGCTACCTGGTGCACCGCAGCGACCGCCGCGACGGCCCCTTCGCCCCTATCGACCACGACGGCCGGGACGTCCTGAGCGTGCCGTTGGGCGGTTATGCCGACACCACAACAGGTTCGGGACCGAGCTGCTGGTACGCCGTCGCTGCGATGCTGGACGTCGACACCGCAGGCGAGCTGAGCGAACCCGTCGCACCGGAGCTGGTGGAAACGCCAGGTCAGGTGCGGATCAGGGTGGATCGTCGGGTGGTCGGCAGGCTGGCGCGCCCCTGGCGACCGATGATCGGATCTGAACATCTGAGTCATTTGTTGTGCACTGACACCAGCGGTGGGCAGCGGATCGGCGATGAGTTGGCGACGGCGCTCGGGTTGATGGCCACCGAGCTCGGAATCACCCACGTGCGGGCTCACGGGATCCTGTGTGACGACCTTGGTGTCTATCGTGAAGTCGATGGTGTTGCCGTGCACGACTTTTCGGGAGTGGACCGGGTCTACGACGCCGTGCTGGGGCTGGGGCTGCGCCCGGTCGTCGAGCTCGGATTCATGCCGCGCGATCTGGCCAGCAATCCCGGTGCCACCGTCTTCGGCTATCGGGCCATCATCTCGCCGCCCAAGGACTATCGGCGATGGGCCGAGCTGATCACCGCACTCAGCGCGCATCTGGTCGCCAGATACGGCCTCGACGAGGTGCGCGGTTGGGCCTTCGAGGTGTGGAACGAGCCGAATCTGACGGTGTTCTGGGCCGCCGACGGCGCCGAGTACTTCCACTTGTACGACGTGACAGCCCGGGCGGTGAAGTCCGTCGACGACCGGTTGCAGGTCGGTGGACCGGCCAGCGCCGCGTCGAATTGGATCGACCAGCTACTGGACCATGTCGCTGAGTCCGGTGCGCCGATCGACTTCGTCTCCACCCATGTCTACGGCAATGCTCCGCTGGATTTCCGTCCGACGCTGGCCAGGTACGGCCGCTCCGATCTCGCCGTGCATTGGACGGAATGGGGTCCGACGCCGACCCACTTCAAGAGGGTCGGTGATGGGGTGCTGGGTGCCGGATTCCTGTTGCGCGGCATGAAGTCTGCGGCCGGTCGCATCGATGCACTCTCGCACTGGGTCGCCTCGGATCACTTCGAGGAGCTGGGTCGGCCGCCGGCGCTTGCGCACGGTGGGTTCGGGCTGCTGACTGTCGGCAACCTGCGCAAGCCGCGCTATTGGGCACTGCACCTGGCCGAGCAGCTCGGCGACCGCCAACGCGGCACTTCGGTGACCGGCGACGGGGCTGACACCATGGTCGAGGTGCTGGCCGCCGAGGATCAGGACGCCGCGATATCGGTTTTGATCTGGAACAGCACGCTCGACCAGTCCAAGGTGGACGGCTCAGATGTGCTGGCTCGGAACCTCACGATCGATATCGAGGTGCCCGGCTCGCAGTATCAACTCAGCCAGTTGCGCGTTGACGCCGACCACTCAAGCATCATCGACGTCTGGAATGGTATGTCGGACGGTGCTGCCTGGCCGACGGACGAGCAGTGGGCCGAGTTGCGCGTCCGCAATGTGCTGGAGCCGGCAATGCCGACGCGCAGGGTCGCCGCCAGCGATGGCGTCGTCAGGGTGCAGCTCGAACTGCCGATGCCGGGCATCGCCAGCATCGTCCTCGCCCCGCTTTGACCGGCCGTACCTGGTGCGCTCAGGCAGAGCTCGTTCGGTTCTGCCCCGCTGACGATGCCCCGCGGTCCATCACCGCCATCAGATCCGCGAGGTGGGGTCAGTCCTTAAGGTTGTCGGCGGGCGGGGCGACCAGGCCGAGGGCGGCCGGCAACTCCGGTTCGGTGCCGTGGACATGCTGGTTCACGAACCCGAGCACCACCTGATACCAGAGTTTCGCGTGCTGGGGTGAGAGCACCCAATGCCCCTCGTCCGGAAAGTACAGGAAGCGGTGCACGGTGCTGCCGTCTTCCGCCGCCGGCCTTCCGGAGTGTGCCAGCAGCTCGTACCACAGCCGCAGGCCCTCACCGATCGGCACCCGATAGTCCTTGTCCCCGTGGACAACCAGCATCGGCGTGACGATCTTGTCGATGGAAGCATGCGGCGAGTTCTCGGCCGCCATCGCCGCCGACATCTCCTGCGCCCAGTACATCGACATGTCGGTGGTCGGGCCGAACTGATCCAGCGCCCACAGCGACGCGTGGGTGACGATGGCCGCGAACCGGTCGGTGTGACCTGCCACCCAGTTGGCCATGTACCCGCCGAAAGATCCGCCCATGGCAACGGTTTTCGACCCGTCGATGTCCCCGCGGGCCTCAACACTGTCGGTGATCGACATCAGATCGGTGAACGGCTCGGCACCCCACCGGCCCCAACCACGCTGGACGAAGTCCTGGCCGTAGCCGGTCGAGAGCGCCGGATCCGGCAGCAGGACGGCATACCCGTTGGCTACCATGTTCCACGGCGCCCACCGCCAACTCCAGGTGTTCCACGAGGACAGCGGGCCGCCGTGGATCCACAGCACAAGGGGCGCAGGGGATGTCGCCGACGCACCGTCGGGTAGCGCCAACCAACCACGGATCCTCGTGCCGTCCGGCGCGCTGGTTTCGACGTCCTCGAGGTGACCGGGGAGGGCCGGCCGTTCGGCCGCGTTGGGCAGCCTAGTCACCTCGCCGGAGCCCAGGTCTATGCGCACCACCTCGGAGGGGAATGCGTACGACGCCCGCACCGCGAAAACCGTTGTGCCGTCCGGATGGACCACCGCGTTGCTGTAGGCGGCGTCGTCGGTGGTGAGCTGGCTGACCTCCCCGTTGCCCACGTCGATCCGGAATAGCGGCGACCGGCCGTCCTGGTCGGCCGAGACCAGCACCGAGCCACCGTCGGGGAACCAGTCGTGCGGATAGGCCCAGCGATCCCAACCGTTGGCCAGCGGTGTCAGCTCACCGCTGCCAAGATCCAGGATGCCAAGGGTCGGCCGGACGGCAGTCAGCGGTGTCGGACGGCGGGTAACAGTGACGACTGCCTTGCTGCCGTCGGGGCTGATCGGACCGGCGTCGTACTCGAGATCGTCATGCCGCAGCAACACGATGCGCTCGCCGGTGGCGACGTCGATGCGCGCCACCACGCTGGTCATGTCGGCGCCGCCGAGCCGAACGGACAGTGTTGTCAGCACGAAGCTCCCGTCGGGGGCTACCACCGGGGCCTGCTCCTGCAGTCCCGCGCCGATGTCGGGAGTCAAGTCACGAAGGGTGGCCGGCCGTCTGGCATCCACCGTGCCGGGAAGTGTTGCGGTGTAGGCACTCTCGGTGCTGGCGACGCGATGCCCGTCAGTAGTGTCGGCGCTGTCGCCGCCGGCCGGATCGGGCTCGACGGCGAACAGGTGCGGGTTCCCCGGACCGAGGTCGTGGTCCCAGAAGCGCACCGGGTATCCGGTGTGCAGGATCGCCTGCACCTTGCCGTCCTTGCGAAGCGTACGCAGCGCGCTGTCCTGCTTCTCGTCGGTCGCCCCTGGCAGCAGATCGGCCGTCACCAGAAGGGTTTCGGCATCCTTGGCGGTGTACACCCCGCCGACGCCACCGGCTCTGTTCGTGACCAGCCTGGCTTCGCCGCCCTCCACCGGTATCACCCACAACGCCGGCGTTGGCTCGTCGTCGTCGTCGGCGTCGGCGTCGGGATCCGGCCGGGCCGAGGTGAAGTACAGATCGCCGTTGCCGGCGAATGCGGCGCCCGCTTCGCCCTTGGCGCTCCGGGTGAGACGGCGGGCCTGCCGCTCACCGGTGGGATCGACCTCCCACACCGCAGAGGCATAGGCGGTCTTCTTCGCACTGAGCGTCGAGACGGTGGTGACGAGTCTGCTGCCGTCCGGACTCATCGCCAGCCCGCTCTGCCGCGGCAGCGCGATGTAGTGGTCGATGTCGTGGAACGGAGTGGGCGGGGCAGATTTCGCCGGATCGGGCGCGTGGTCTGAGGTCACCCGACCGATTCTGGCACGGCGCGACAGTCGACGTCCGTGCAGGTGGGTTTGCCGGCCGGGGATCTGTGCCGGCACCGGCGAAGCAGTCTCGATTCCGCCACTGGCATCGCCATCTCGTCAGCGTCGGACGAATTCCAGGTCGAAGATCTCCCTGCCCTCGGCCAGTCCGCGGCGTTCGAACCGGGTGCGGGGGCGGAATTCGGGGCGAGTGGCCCAGCCGGAGTGCCTGTTACGCAACGCTTTCACCGGTGTGCAGGCGGCGAGCATCTGCTCGGCGTATGGCTCCCAGTCGGTGGCCAGCCGCAGCACCCCGCCCTTGCGCAGTCGCGAGGCCACCAGCTCGACGAACTCGCCGGTCACCAGCCGGCGCTTGTGATGTTTGGTCTTCGGCCACGGATCGGGGAAGAACAGCCAGACCTCATCGACGCTGCCGGGTGCCACCAGATCGGTGAACACCGGTACGGCGTCGGCCCGCAGCAACCGAACGTTGTCGATGCCGGCCTTGGCCAGGTGATGGAAGGTCTGCGCCACTCCTGGTTTGTAGACCTCGACGGCCAGCAGGTTCACCTCCGGTCTGGCTGCCGCCATCACTGCCGTGGACTCGCCCATCCCGGAACCTATCTCGATCACCAGTGGTGCGTCGCGGCCGAAGATCGTCGCGGCATCGAGCTGCTCTCCGACGTCGTCGACGTCGAGATACCAGGCGGCGGAATGCTCTTGGAAAGCCTTGCGCTGCACCTGGTTCAGCCGTGCACCTCGGAGCGTGAAGCTGACGATCCGGTGATCACGGCCCGGTAGCCGATCGGCCGGGGTATGGCCGGTTCTGGTGACGCCGAAGAGCGGCCCGTGTGGTGACGCCATGGGCACCGACTCTAGGCGACGCAGGCGCCGATCGTTGACCCGCTGGCTTCCATGATGGATTGATCGGACCGCCGCCGCGAACCTGTCCGCGAGCAACGATCAGGCGTCCCGCCGGTACAGCGACACCAAAGCCAACAGCCAGATCACCAGCGCTGTCACCAGGAAGATCACCAAGCCCTGTTGGGCGCTCGGGCCGCCGGGAATGAACTGCGTTCGGCCGAACATGCCGCCGTTGCCACCGGGGTTCACGAAGTCGAACCCGGCATTGAACGGCAGCCACGGAACCACCTTCTGGAAGCTTTTGATCAGCATCAGCAGCGTCTCGACCAGCAACGGCCACAGCAGCAGGATCGAGATCGCGCCCGCCGACTGCCGGATTAAGGTGCCGACACCGATCGCCAGTACCGCGCCGATCGCGTAGAGCGCGCAGTAGCCGAGCACCATGCGATAGTCGCCGGCCGACTGCAACTGCAGCGGGGTCAGTGGAGTTGAGGCAAGACCCTTGGCCAGGTAGAACGCGCCGAGGCTGGCGATGCCGCCGACCACCGCGCCGGTGAACGCCAGCAACACCGTTTTGCTCACCAAGACCAGTGCTCGCTGCGGCACCGCGAGGAAGCTGTTGCGGATGGTGCCGAACCGATACTCGGTGGTGACGGTGAGCGCCGCCATCACCATGAACGTCATCAGCCCGAGCGCGCTGCCGGTCTGCGAGCTGAAGACCGTCGCTTCGTGCCCATGGTCGGCCAACGAGACCGCCAACGACAAGCCCCAAACGGCGAGCAGGATGACGGCCAGACACCAGTAGGGCGATTTGGTCGAGAACAGCTTGATACGTTCGACTGAAAGGCCTGCGAGCATTCCCGTCACCGTCCTTCGTGCATCGGCTGTCGCGGCGGCTGCATCGGTGATCCCTCAAACTGCTGCGCCGGCGCCCCTTGCGGCACCGGAGAGTGCGCCGTGTACTCCGTCGAGAAGTTGGTCAGTTGGATGAATGCCTCCTCCAGGGACCCGGACTGCGGGCTCAGTTCGTGCAGGGCGATGCCCTGCTGAGCTGCCAGCTCGCCGATCCGCTCGATGGACACGCCAACCACCGACAACGCGCCGTCGGTCTCGGTGAGCCGTGGGCCACCGCTGGTCGGCATCCCGCCCGGCTGCATGGCATTGCCCGGCCCCGCAGCGGCCTGCAGGCCCTGTAGTGCCGTGCGCAGCTTGTCCAGCTGTGGGCTGCGCACGATGACGCTGGCTTCGGTCGAGTGCGCGATGAAATCCTTGGTGGACGCATCGGCGATCATCTGGCCACGGCCGATGACGATGAGGTGGTCGGCCGTCAGCGCCATCTCGCTGAGCAGGTGCGACGACACGAAGACAGTCCGGCCCTGCCGGGCGAGCCCCTGCATGAAGGTGCGGATCCAGTGGATCCCCTCAGGGTCGAGGCCGTTCACCGGCTCGTCGAACAGCAGCACCTCGGGATCGCCGAGCAACGCCGATGCGATGCCGAGCCGCTGCTTCATGCCCAGTGAGTACTTGCCGGCCGCTTTACCGGCCACGCTGGACAACCCGACGGTGTCCAGCACTTCGTCCACTCGCCTCCGGCTCAGTCCGTTGGCCCTGGCCATCCAGCGCAGGTGCGAGCTGGCGGTGCGATTGGGATGCACCCAGTTCGCATCCAGCAGTGAGCCGATCTTCTCGAGCGGGTGCTTCAGATCCACGTATCGCTGCCCATCGATCAGCGCGCGACCGCGGTCGGGACTGTCCAACCCGAGGATCATCCGCATGGTGGTCGACTTACCGGACCCGTTGGGTCCCAGGAATCCCGTCACCACGCCGGGCTGGACCTGGAAGCTGAGGTCGTTGACCGCAGTGGTGCGGCCATAGGTCTTGGTGAGCCCCGACGCTTCGATCATCTTGCTCCTCCGGCGCGAGCCGCTCGGATGTGCCTGTCCGCTCCTGCACCAGCGCGCACCAGCTGCGCTGACATACGGCTCACGCCAGGGTGTCCTGGCGTGAGTTCCATGCTGCCCTATCGACGCATGGGTTTGGGCGTAGTCGGGCGATTCCGACGGCTCAGCGCAGCAGTACTGACGCTGACTCTGCCGGACCCGCGGTGATCCCAGCACCAGGGCGGCACCCCGGTCCAACCCTGGGAAACGACCCCGGCAGTCGATGGGAATTCGAATCGAAGCAGCGGGCACCCGCGGGCATGGCACGATGCTTCACGCGGGGAAGGTCCTCGGTGTGACCAGTACCGGACGGAACACCAGAGCTGGAATTACAGTCACTGCTTCACCAGCGACGAGGACGACGAGGGGAGCCGGCTCGGAATGCGGATGCTGTCCATCGATTTTGGGACGTCCAACACCGTTGTCGCGCTAGCCGTCGATGGCCAGGCACCGCGGACGATCACCTTCGATGCGTCACCGCTGCTGCCTTCGGCCATTTTCGTCGCGGCCGACGGCTCCGTCACCGTCGGCAGGGAGGCCCAGCGGCAGGCGCGGCTGGACCCGGCACGCTACGAGGCCAACCCGAAACGCCGGATCGACGACGGAGAGGTGCTGCTCGGCGACCGGGTGGTCGGTGTTGTTGACCTGATCGCTGCCGTGCTGCGCAGCGTGGCCGCCGAGGTACGACGTCAGCTCGGTGGGGCGCCGCCGGACGAGGTCCGGCTTACCCATCCCGCCCAATGGGGCGCTACCAGGCAGAACACCCTGGTCAGCGCGGCCAGATCGGCAGGCCTGGGCAACAACCTGGTGCTGATCCCCGAACCGGTTGCCGCCGCGGCCCAGTACACCCAGCTTCCCGGCAGAACACTGGCCCCAGGCGGCACCGTTGCGGTGTACGACCTGGGCGGCGGCACCTTCGACGTCGCCGTCGTCGGCCGCACCCAGAATGAATTTCATGTGTTGGCCGAGGCGGGACTGGCCGATCTGGGCGGCCTCGACTTCGACCAGGCTGTGCTCGACCACGTCGGCCGCGGTACCAGCGCCGCCGCTCCGGCCAGGTGGCAGCAGATCCTCCGGCCGTCCGACCCGTCATCCCGACGGGCTGCGCGGGCCCTGGCCGAGGACGTGCGGGCCGCAAAGGAAACCCTGTCGCGGTACCCACAGACCGAGGTTGCGCTGCCGGACCCGTTCAGCGACATGCACCTGACGCGCCCGGAGTTCGAGGGGCTGATCCGTCCGAACCTGGTGCGGTCCATCGAGGTGCTGCAGACGACCCTGCGCAACGCCGGCGTCGGGCCCGAACGGTTGACCGGCATCTTCCTTGTCGGCGGCTCCAGCCGGATACCGTTGGTGGCCAAGCTGATCCAGGAGCAGCTCGGCGTCACCCCGGTGGCGCTGGATCAGCCGGAAACGGCCGTCGCGCTGGGCGCCCTGCTTGTCCCGGTGCATCGGGAGGGCAACCGCACCGCCGCCTATGGCCCGTCGTCGGCCAGGAATTCACCCAGTGGGCAGCCAGCACTTGCCCAGCAGGGCATGCCCATCGGCCGGAGCAGTGCCGGCCAGCGGGCACTCACGGCCACCGGCGGCAGCGGCCCATTACCCACCAGCGTGCTGCTGGCCGGCTCACCGAAGTCGAGAACCAGTCTGTGGGTGGCGATCGGGGTGGTCGCCGCCTTGGTCGTCGCCACCGTCATATTGCTGGTGGCCAAACCCTTTTCCGGCAAGGCTGACGAGGGCAGCAGAGCCCCGTCCACGGGTTCCGGCGGTCAATCGAGCGGCACCGGGACACCCGCGTCGGCTGGCAGCGGATCGCCGACGACGACGTCCATGGTGAGCCGCAGCTCGCCGGCGGCCGCCACCGGCACGGTGCCAGGAGTGGGCCCCGGCAAGGCCCTCACCCCCGACGAGCTGGCGCTGCTCGGTCCGGCCGCCGGCACGCTGACCAACTGCGGCGACAACACCGAAGCCTTCAACGCGACCTCTCCCGGTTTCAAGGAGAAGCGGGTACTGCGCTGCGAGGTGCCCTCATCCTCCGACGGCTCGGATCCCAATGCGCTGATCGGCCGCACCCTGTTGTACATGCTGACCACCTCCGAGGCGGCGGCCGCCGGCAAGGTGCTCGACAAGATCAAGAGCGAACGCAAGCAGGACAGTTACTCCGGTGCCGATCCCAGTGGCAGCAGTGCGACGGGCGCCGGCACCGTCCGGGCGGTGCTCGCTGATCATGAGTCGGCGTTCGGTACCGGCCGGGAGGGCAAAGGCAACGCCGTGATGGCCTGGACCATCGGTAACCAGCCGTACGTCGCGGTGCTGGTGTCGTTGGGTTTCGACACCTCGGACGAGCTGTATAAGTACTTCCAGATCAACTACAAGCCGCGGTAAGGCAGATGCAAGGGCCACTGTCGCGGGCGGTTGCCGGGCTCTGCGCCGCCCTGATGCCACAGGTGTCCGGGCAGACGGCGGGCGGTCTGCGCGAGGTGCTGCGCAGGCTGGACACGCCGCTGCAGCTGGCCGTAGCCGGACGTATCAAGGCCGGCAAGTCGACACTGGTGAATGCGCTGATCGGCCGGCGGGTTGCCCCCACCGACATCGGCGAGTGCACCCGGCTGGTTACCCGGTTCCAGTACGGCACGGTCGACCGCATCGAAGTGGTGATGAAGAACGGCAGCCGGGCCACCATTCCGTTCGCGCCGGACGGCGGAATCCCGTCCGATCTGGCCGGGCTGGGCGGCGGCCAGGGACTGGATGCCGTCTCGCACCTCGAAGCGTACCTCACCAGCGCACTGTTGTCCGACGTCACGGTGATCGACACCCCTGGCCTCGGCTCGATGGATGCGGCGTCGGTGGCGCGCACCGAGGCACTGTTGGGAGCGAAGGGTTCGACGGCCTACACCGCGGAACCGGCCGACCCAGCAGCCGACTCCGCAACCGCAGCCGACGAACCTGGTGCCCTTGACCGGGTTTCAGAGTTCGCGGTAGCCGGCGCCGAGGCGATCGTCTATGTGTTCACCCAGTCGGTGCGCTCCGACGACGCCAAGGTGCTGGCAGCCTTCACCGCTGCCACCGCGTCCAGGGACGCCGGGCCGGTGAACGCGCTGGCGGTGTTGAACAAAGCCGACACCGTCCAGCCGGACGTCGCCGATGGCGACATTCACTCCTCGGACGTCATCTGGAAGGCGGCCGAACGGCTGGCCCGATCGCAGGCCGCGGTACTGCGACCGCGGGTCGCCGATGTGCTGCCGATGAACGGGCTGCTCGCCGAGACCGCGGAGACCGGCGCTTTTACCTCGGCCGACGCCGAGTCACTGCGGGCGCTGGCCGGCGTCGACGAAGCCTTGTTCGGCGCGATGATGATGGCCGGCGACCTGTTCACTTCGCTCCAGGCGCCGATTGATTCGCCGACCAGAGTGCGGTTGTTGCAGCTGTTGGACCTCTACGGCATTCGGCAGGCCGTCGAGATCCTCTGGGCGGAGCCGACGGTGTCCGCCGGCGAGCTGCGCCGGCGACTGCTGGCCAGGTCGGGTATCGAGGAGTTCCGGCGCCGGCTCGGGGAGGTGTTCCGGCTGCGATCCGACGGGATCAAGGCATCGGCGGCGTTGGCCTCCATCGGGGCGCTGGCCGCCTCTACCGCAGATCCGCACGAGCGGCAGCGGGTGCGCGACGGCATCGAAATGCTGTTGCAGCGGCCGGAGGTGCACCAGTTGCGGCTGTTGGAGGCGCTCACCCTGGTGTCCAGCGGTGCGGTGGCGATGGATGCGGAGCTGACGGCGGAGATCCTCCGGCTCGGCGGATCGACTCGGCCGGACGAGCAGTTGGGGTTGGTCGGACGGGGCGGCGCCGAACTGCAGGCTGCGGCGCTGGAGCGTGCCGGCTGGTGGCGGTCGTTCGCGTCGTTCGGTGCCACCCCAGGGCAGAGCCGGGTGGCGCACGTGGTGCACAGGGCCTACTTCCTGCTCTGGCAGCAGCTCAAGGGTCAGCTGCCGTCCGGTCCGCCAGGTTTGGCGTCCAGATGACGGCGGGGATGACGGCAGGCGGTGCCCCATGAGCGGGCCCGGGCGCACCGGGTCGGGGTGGATGGCAGCCGGCGCCCAACCAGAGCCGCCAGCATGGCCCGAGTCGGACGCGTTGATCGACTCAGCCGACGTGCCGCAGCTCCCGGACCCATCGGCAGCCGATGCGGAACGCCGTCAGTTGATCGAGCTGTTGATGTACGCCTGGGACAGAGCCCGAAGCCCTGGCGTCTGGGAGCGGCTGGCCGAGGGTCTGGCCGCCGTCGGGGTGACGGTATTGCGACCCGACGGCGAGCCATTCGATCCGAATGCCCATGAGGTGGGCGGCGTCGAGCCGACCGACGACGAGGCGAAGGTCGACACCGTCGCCGAGACCGAGGTGGCCGGCTTCGCCGATCGGGGCACGGTGATCCGCGAACCGGTGGTCGTCGTCTATCGGCGCCAGAACGGCTGACCCGCGTTGCCGTGGAGAGCCCCCGGGTCGATAATCCTGAAAGTGTGACGCCAGGCCGGGCCGCGGGGCCAAACGACGTCGAATCCGCGCGCTGGCGGCCATCTTCCAGGATCTTCGCGGTCAGCCATAGCCGGCGGCGGCAACCCTCCCCAGTAGCGTGAGGGAATGACGAGTCCGTCCACGTCGGCGGGTGCGGCCGGCACCAGGGCGCAGCAGGCGTTGCCGCAGGCGATCAGGCAGTGGCGGGAGCAGGCCGTCGGCTGGGTGCGGGTGTCCGACGCGGAATCCGCGGCGGTGCTGGCCATGCGCAGGGGCCTAGTGGAAGTGCCACGGGTGGTCGTGGTGGGCGAGACCAACCGAGGAAAGTCGTCGCTGGTCAATGCACTGCTCGGGATGCCGGCTCTGTCCCCGGTCGATGCCGGCCTGGCCACCTGCACCTATCTGCAGTTCACCCACGGCACCTCGCCGACGGCGGTGGCGCACTTCGGCGGCGGGCTGGCCGACATCACCTTCCCGACCGCCGAGCTGGCCATCTGGGCGATGATGAACTCCGAGCCGGACCACGATCTGCCGCCGCCGCGGTGGATCGAGGTTTCGGTCCCGGCGCCGCTGCTGCAGGCCGTCACGCTGGTCGACACTCCCGGTGTCGGCGGGCTGATGACCGGCCATGCCGACCTTGCCGCGGAAGCGGCAGCCAACGCCACCGCGCTGTTGTTCGTCGTGGACGCGTCAGCACCGTTCACCAAGGGCGAGCTGGATTTCCTGCAGCGAGTGGGCCACCGGGTCGACTCGGTGCATTTCGTGGTCGCCAAGACCGACATCTTCCGCGGCTGGCGGGAGATCCTGCAGGCCGACCAGCAGTTGTTGGCCAGGTACATCCCGCGGTTCACCGACGCGCCGTTCTATCCGGTGTCGTCCACCTTGGCAACCGCGGCCGACGGGCAGCCGAACCAGCACATCGCCGACCTGGTGCGCACCCAGTCCGGCATCGTCGCACTGCGAAGGACGCTGGCTCAGGACATCGCCGCCAGGGCATCATTGTTGGCTGATGCCAACGTGATCAGGACCACGGTGACAGTGTTGACCGGCGACGTCGTCGGGCTGGAGAACCGACGTCGGGCGCTCACCAGCGGTGCTGCTCAGTCCAATGCGTTAAAGGCACGCCGCGAGGAGCTGCTCGGCCGGCGCCAGGGCGGCGGCCGATCCTGGCAGGTGATGTTGCGCGCCGAGATCCAGCGGGCCAGGGTGGAATTGACGCACGACACCGCCCGCGAGGTGCGGGAGGCGGCGCAGCTGTTCCGCGGCGCCATCGACGCGGCGGATGCGGACGCGCTCAAACTGTTGCCGTTCCACATCGACGCCTACGCGCAGGCGATGACGGCAAGGGCGCACGGCCGGCTGCTGGGATCGATGAGTCGGATCGTCAACCTGGTGCTGCGCGAGTTGTTCAACCCCGAGGAACTCGCCGCGCTGGCAGCCGCAGTGGCCACCCGGCCGTACGCGCCGCTGGTCACCCGCGGACCGGACAGAACCAAGAGCGCGGACGAGACACTGATGTCGATGGCCGGCGGCGGCATCGGGTTGTCGCTCGGCAGCCTGGTGCGGATGGCGGCGGCACCGTTGGCGGCCACCGCATTCGGCGTCGTGCTGCTGCCGGTGTCGCTGGTGCTGGGCGGCACTGCGGCCTTGATCATGGTGCGGTCGCGGCGCCGCGTGCAGGACCGCCAGCACCTGAAGAGTTGGCTGATGGAAGTGCTCGGCGAGGCCAAGGCACAGATCGATCAGAGCGTTGCCGAGCAGTTCATCGACGCCGACCAACAGCTGACGCTGGCCCTGGACGACGCACTGTCCAAGCAGGTAGCTGCGGTGGAGAGCGAGATCCGGCAGCTGGACGGCGCGCTGAAGCTGGACGCTACCGAGCGGGCTGGTCGGTTGCGCACCATCGACGAGCGCCGGGCAACGGGGGCGACGCTGCTCGCGACCGGCGAGGCACTATTGGAACGGATCCGCAGCACCAGGCCGGTCGGTTCGGTGCACCTGCCAGGGTCCGCCGCCGGAGCGATGACCGGCCGCCGGACGATCGCACTGCCACCCGGCCTGCCGCCGCTGGAACCGGTTGCGCCGAAGCGAGGCCATTTCCCACAACCCTTGCCGGACAACGATGTTCCTAACCTGATCACCGGCGTTCCGCGCCGGCCGGAACGCGGCACCCCGCTGATCCCGCCCCCGGGTGCGCTCGGTGCGTTGCTCGACAGGGCCACCGAACCGGTCGCCGCCTCGACGATCTCGTCCGCCGACGTCCCGCACCCCGACGCGGCGAATCCGCCGGTGCCACCACAAGATGTTCGTCAGCCCGATGTCGGTCGAGCCGACGGCCGCGGCTGAGCCCGATCGCCCCCGGGTTGCTCTTTCGTCAGGTGCAACAACCAGCCGGAGCCGGTCCTGATCAGCGCGTACCGGCGTGAGCCGGTGTCACCGTGCAGGGTGAAAAGGAGGCGGCGATCGGTGCGGTCGTGCTCCTGCCACGTGCCTGAGTCAGCGATCGACTTGTCCGCATCGGTGTAGTCAAGGTGGTCAAGATCGTGATCCGGCACCGCGATCGCCAGCCGGTTCTGCCCGGTGCTGGTCGGCAGCCCGCGCGGCAACGCCCACGAGCGCAGCACGCCGCATTCTTCCAGCCGCAGGTCGAAGTGTGGCCGCGGCTTGCGATGATCGTGAAGTACAAAGGCCGGTAGCGCTGCTGCGTCTTCGGCTGCCACCTCCGCGACGGTAATCCATCGTCGTCCGACCGCCCGCAACGCCGGAACCGGTGCGGGTCGCCGTGCGTCCGAGGCATGCTGGGTCGGTGCGGGCCCATCCCGCAGCCAATTGTCCCGACATCGCTGCGGTGAGGAGGACCGGTGGTCGAGCACGACGACATCTACCCCGACGACATCCAGCACGACGACATCCACCACGACCCTGCCGGTCAGGACGCCTTCGACCAGCACATCGACTCCGTCCTGCATGCCGTTCTCTACCCGGACGGCGATCCGATCTACGACTCGTCCGCCGACCCGTCCTCACTTGCCGAACTCAGCCACGACGGGCCGGCCGCTCGGCACCTAGCGGCACCGGACATCGAGCTCACCGAACCCGGCGGCACCGCGATCGACCTCGGCCCCCCCAACCAGGACATGAACGGTGACGGTGTGCCCGAATCGGCAGTGCACACCGGGGACGATCACCTGCTGATCGTGTCGGACACCGACGCTGACGGCGCTGCCGACCACGTCATCGATATTGATGCGGCGACCGGGCACGCCCGCTGGATCACCATCGCCGCCGGCGAGTGGGTCGAGGAGCAGCGCGGGCACGTCGACGACGACGGCGCACTGGTGGTGGACCGCGGGGGCGGTGATCCGCACGGGCTGACCAGTGAGGAACAGCTGACGATCACCGTGAACGGCCGAACTTTCCCGGCCGGCACAGCCACCATCGACACCGACGGCGACGGTGTACCCGACACCGTCGCGGTGACGGGCCTGGGCGGCAGCACCCAGCTCTACCAGGATTCCAACGGCGACGGCGTCGCCGATCGGGCCTGGACGGTGAACGCCGACGGCTCCCGCGGCCAGATGTATGCCATCGACGAACATGGTCACTGGGTTGCGGCGCCGTCGGGCGCTGGGTCTGTCGGCCATTCCGGGGCAGGATTGCTCTCACGGTACGAAACAGGAGGGTGATCCGGTGACGGGATGGTTGGTCGGCCACATCAGCCATCCGGTGTTTGGACGGCTGTGCCTACTCGGCGGCCGACCGGGAACCGAATGCCCAGCTCTGCACGTCCTACCTGACAACGACCAGCAGCCCGCGCGGGCGGTGAAGGGATAGTCCGATGGAGTACAGCGATGGATCAACCGACGTCGAGCCGGGCCAGGACATCCATGCAGGTAACGACGACCTGGGGGCTGCCACCTACGACTCAGACCACGACGGTGTGGCCGACTCGGTGATCGTCGGGCAAGGCGAATACACCGTTGTCGTCACCGACAGCGACGGGGACGGCAGCGCCGACCACCTTACCGCCTACGACGCCGACGGCCACCAGGTGGACCCGAAAGAGGCGGGTCTCGATCCGTCAGGCACCCACCAGAACAGCACCGATTCGAACAGCACCCATCAGAACAGCGCCGATGCGAACGGCACCCATCAGAACGGCATCGATTCGAATGGCATCGATTCGAACGGCACCGCCGGGTCGCCAGGAACAGGTACTACCGCAAGCTCGGACACCGCGGATGCCAATTCGACCGATCCGGGGCCGGACGTGAGTAGCAGCCTCACCGTTGTCGACGACAAAGGTCACCCGGTCGACGTCGGCCCGCCGACGGTCGACATGGACGGGGACGGCCGGAACGACACCGCCGTCGTCCGTAACGACGACGGTTCGACCAGTGGGTAC
>JALYXB010000238.1 GCA_030947305.1 Actinomycetota bacterium
CAGCCCATCCTCGGGCTCACGCTGCCGACGCTGATCTTCCTGGCCGTAGCGGTGCTCGCCGGACTACTGTCCCGGTCCACGGTGGGACGACGGCTCCGTGACATCGGCGGGCTGCCGGCGGAGCATCGGCTCGACGGGCGCCGGGAACGACGCTGGGTGGTGTCCCAGTTCGTGGTCTCCGGGCTGGCGGCGGCACTCGTGGGGCTGATCCGGACCTCGCAGCTGGGGACGGGTCTGCCGACGGCGGCCATCGGCGTCGAGATCACCGTCGTCACAGCGGTATTGCTGGGCGGCGGACGGCTGGCCGGCGGTCGGGGATCGGTGGTCGGCACGGTGCTGGCCCTGCTGGTGATGTCGATCGTCGACAACGGCCTGTCGCTGCTCAACGTGACGCCCTACGCCGGGCAGGTCTTCCACGCGGTGCTGCTGGTGGTCGCTCTGATCGCCGATCGTCCGCGCCGCGCCAGGCCGAACCCTGCTACCTAGCGGAACGGCGAGTTGCCGGTTCTCGCCGCCAGTCCGGCTCAGCGTGGCCGAGCGGGCAAGTTTTGCCAGGAGTTGAGCGTGGCGCCCCGTCGGTGATGTCGGCTACCCACTTCAATGGGTTCATGGACCCCGAGCACGCCGGCCAGGTCCACCGGGGCGAGCCGAGATTACCGGCTGCGGTGGCCGTGGTGGTGGCGATCGTCCTGTACTCGGTGTTGGCCAATCAGCTGCTCATCGGTCCGCGGTACATCGTGCCTGGTCTGGAGCTGATCCTGTTCCTGCCGCTGATGCTCGCGAACCCGCGAAGGATGAGCAGGGAGAACCGGTTGCTGCGGGTACTGGCGATCGCGTTGGTGCTGTTGATCGCGGTGTCGAACCGTGCCGCTCTGGTGTTGCTGGTTCGTTCGCTGATCGTTGGACAGGCGAAGGTGGGCGGGCAACTGCTCGGCGCGGCCGGCCAGGTGTGGTTGACGAATGTGTTGGTGTTCGCGTTGGCCTTCTGGGAGTTGGATCGCGGCGGCCCTGTGATCCGGATGCGGGTGCCCCGGCCGAAGCTGCCGGCGGCTGATTTCCGGTTTCCGCAAGATGAGGACCACGATGCGATCTCGGAGGTAGCCCAGCGCTCCTCGCAGAAGTCCGGCTGGGCACCGGGTTTCATCGACTTCTTGTATGTCTCGATCACCAATTCCTCGGCGTTCAGCCCGACCGACACCATGCCGTTGTCGGTGCGGGCCAAGCTGCTGATGGCCGTCGAATCGGTGTCGGCGCTGCTGTTGTCCGTGCTGGTGGTCTCCTTCGGCGTCGGTCTGCTCCCACACTGACGTCCAAAACTGACGTCCAACACTGAAGTCCAACACTGACGTCCAACACTGACGTCCAACACTGACGTCCAACACTGACGTCCAACACTGACGGCGCCCTCGGCCGCCGATGAGGCGCCGGTGCCACAGCAGCAGGTTCTTGACCTAAATTCGCGGATCGACCGGCTCGGCCCTGCCGATCACATCGGTGTCGGCGTCGTCGGGTTCTGCACCGGCCATTACCTCGGCCCCCGGCGGGGTGGGTTCTGGCGCACCCATGATGTCGGTGTTCGGGTCGGCGGGTTCGTCGCCGGCCATCACGTCGTTGCGCTGGCCGGTGGTGGCGTCGTCATCTGGGGTGATCATTGCTGGCCTCCGGTTGGTTCGGATGTGTGGACGGTACCCCGGCTATTTTGCGACTCGGCCGGCCGGCCTGCAGGTCGGGGGCCAAGTGTTCTAGTGGCTGGCGAGCCGCGCCGAGGCCTCGATCATCAGGGCGTGGACGAACGCCTGCGGGAGGTTGCCGCGCATCTGGTGTTGCTGGGCGTCGTACTCCTCGCTGAACAGTTCCGCGGGACCGCAGGCGGCCCTGGTCTGTTCGAACCAGGCGCGGCTCTCCAGGTCCCGGCCCTGCTGGTGCAGGCTGAGGGCGACCAGGAATCCGCAGAGCAGGAACGATCCTTCGGCGTCGGCCAGCGGCCGGTCATCGTGCCGGAAGCGGTAGGCGTAGCCATCTCGGGTCAGCTCACGCAGGTAGGCATCCAGGGTCGCCACCGTCCGCGGATCGTCGGCGGGGATTGCCCCGCGGAGCCCGGGTAGCAGCAGGGAAGCGTCCAGGGCGGCGTCGTTCGGTGACCGCTGCCAGTACCCGTCGGGGTGCAGGGAGCTGGCGGCGGTGTCGGCGACGATGCGATCGGCAAGGGCCAGCCAGTCGGCCGCCTTGGCCGGCTGGGCCGCGGCGATGGCCCGCAGGCCGGCGGCGGCGGTCAGCCGACTGTGCGTCCAGGCGCGGTTGTCGATCTCCCAGATACCCGCGTCCGGCTCAGTCCAACGGCCGGCAATGGCGGCCACCGCGGCTTCGGCAGCCCGCCAGTGTTGAGCATCGAGGCGGTCTTTTCCGGCGGCCGCGGCGAACAGCAGCAAGGCCTCGCCGAAGGCATCGAGTTGGAACTGCTGGTTGACCCAATTCCCGACGATGTCGAAACCTCCCGGGTAGCCGGGCAACTCGAGGTGTCGTTGGTCGGGTACGGCTTGACCAGTGCTGGTGTAGGCGGGAGCCAGTTGGTCCCCGTGCTCCAGCAGCCGCTCGCTGACGAACTTGACGGCATCGTCGAGCAGTGGATGCGGTCCGGCCGCGGCGACTGCTTGACCGGCGTAGCACTGGTCCCGAATCCAGACATAGCGGTAGTCGTAGTTGCGGCCGGCCTCGGCCCGTTCCGGCAGGCTGGTGGTGGCCGCGGCGACCATCCCTCCGCCGGCGGAGGTGAGTCCGCGCAGCACCGCATAGCTGCGTCGGGTTTCCGGGGCGGCGAGAACGTTATCGAAGGTGGGCACCGCCGCCTGCCAGCCGGTTTCGGTGGCGCGCCAGGCAGCATCGGCATCGACGGGCTGCTTCGGCAGGGCGTGTTCGCTCAGCTCCAGCACCAGGTCGCGGTGTTCACCGGCGGCCAGCCGCAGCGTCAGCTGCAGCGAGTGCCGGTGATGCCTGGGCCGGGCATCTCCGCCACCGGTCCAACGCACGTTGAGCCGGCCACTGCTTCCGGTCCAGACACCGTCGAGGAGGTGCAGATTATCCAACGCATGGTCGCCGTAGCCGGCGCGTGGTTCGAAGACGATGTCGACCGTGGTGGCATGTTCGACGGCCTGGATACGGCGCAGTAGCACCAGGCGGTCGGCATCGCCGGGATAGGCGAGCGCCTCGCGGCATTCGACGATGCCGCTGTCGGTGATCCAGCGGCTGCGCCAGATCATCGAGTCCTGTTCGTAGTAGCCGCCCCAGACATAGCGCCCGGTGGGGGCGACCGTGTACGCACCCTGGCCACCGATCAACGAGGTGAAGATCGCCTCGCTGTCCCAGCGCGGTGCGCACATCCAGACGATTTCGCCGCGTGGTCCGACGATCGCGCCCCGCTCACCGTCTGCGAGCAAGGCATATTCCCTGAGGACGTGCGGTGGAATGTGACCAGCCGGGCCATCGGTGCCGGTCAACGCCGAGCCCGGGCCAGTAGCGCACCGGCGACTGCTGACACACCGGCGCTGCCGGCGCTGGCCAGCGCCGTTCGTCGATATCGCGGCCAGAGCTGTGCCGCCGCGATCATGCTGGCGCCGTGTGCCACATCCACCGCCACCGCTGTGCGCAGCAGGGCGCGGCTCGGCCTGACGGCCTCGGCGCCCGCCTGGGCCAGCACCCGAATGCCCAGAATCCGGGCGATCCACGTCGGGGGCCTGGCCTCGGCGCCGGCGACTGCCCGCAGCACTACCCGTGGCCAGCCCAGTAGCGCTGTACCGAGCAAGAGATGGGCAGCGAAGAGGATCCAGATTCTGCGCCCGCCGGCGCGCCCGCTCATCGCTGCCGCCGGAGCAGCGCGGTCACGGCGGTGGCCAGACCGGCGGCAGCGGCCCCGATCAGCCCGTGATGATGCGACGCCCACAGTTGCGGGTCACTCTCTTTCGCCTGGTCGTCGAAGATTCCATGCGTCCCATAGTCCTTGCCCGGCTTGCCATCCGCGGGCTCCCAGAGATTCACCGGGGCTTCGGGATCGTGTGGTTGGTCGGTCTGTTGTGATCCGAACCCGGTCTTGCCGAGGTAACGGTCAAGCAGACCGGGTGCGATCGCGTTGGCGGCCAGGGTCGCCATCGTGCTGGCGCCGACCCAGTACTCGCGTCGCCGCGGATGGTCTGCCGCGTACAGCACTCCGCGGGCAGCGAATTCCGGCTGGTAGATGGGGGGCACCGGTTGGGCGTGACGGGGGAGCCGGGACAGTACCCAGGAGAACTGCGGGGTGTTGACGGCCGGCATCTGCACCATCGTGACGTGCACGTTGCTCTTGGCGTGCAGCAGCTCGCATCGGAGCGACTCGTGGAAACCCTGGATGGCGTGCTTGGCTCCGCAGTACGCGCTCTGCAACGGAATGCCCCGGTAGGCGAGGGCCGAACCGACCTGCACGATCGTGCCGTGGTTGCGAGCCTTCATGTACTCAAGGGCCGCCATGGTGCCGTAGACATAGCCGAGATAGCTGACATCGGTGACCCGCTTGTACTCCTCGGGTTTGATCCGATCGAACGGTGAGAAGACAGAGGTGAAGGCCACATTCACCCAGACGTCGATCGGGCCGATCTCCTTCTCTACCTTCGCTGCGACGGCGAACACCTGATCGGGGTCTGCGACGTCGGCGGCCATCACATGCGCTATCCCACCGGCCCGCTCTACCTGCTCCGCGGCACCGGCCAGCCCCTTCTCCCCCCGCGCCACCAACACGACGGTGTTGCCTCGAGCCCCAAACGCGATAGCGCTGGCCCGTCCGATACCACCGCTGGAACCGGTCACCACAATGATGCGCGGCATTCGAATCGTCTCCCTCGTCACTTCGTCACGCACAGGCTGCGCGTGTTCATCTGTTCATGTCGTCCAGCCCATTGCCCACAGGTCTGGATCGGACGGTTCGCCGCCGGCGACGGCGAAATCCTGTAAGACCGACACCAGCTCGGCCCGGCGGCGGGCGGTCAGCTGCCGACGCATCCGGGCCACGATCGGCTCGATCGCCTGACGGCGCCGCTCCATCACGGTGTTCACGACGTCCTTCCCGGCCTGAGTCAGTGTCAAGGTCAGTTGCCGGCGGTCGGCCGCAGCCTCGGCGCGGTTGATCATTCCCTTCGCGACCAGCCGATCGCACAGCCGGCTGGCCCTGGTCAGGTGAATGTTCGCCGCGACAGCCAATTCGCCCAACGACACCGATCCGCGGCTGGCCACCACCACCAGTGCACGCACCTGGGTGAGATCGGCCACGTTCTCGACGGCCGCAATGGACCGCGCACTGACTGCTACCAGTACCCGGCAGGCGGCCAGTATCGCCTCGGCTTCCGCAGTAGTTGGGCCGGGTGGGTGTGCCACGACGTCCTTGCCGTCCATTCCCCGAGTCTGCCCCCAATGGTTGCGATTTGCAACCATTGCGAGTAAACCAGAGATGCGAGGTCGCATAGTCAAGCTGTTGGTGGTTACCATCCGGTTGTGTTCAACCGGTCGGGAATCCGGGTACCCGACATGCGAGTCTTCGAAACACTCATGGCCCGCCGAGGGCTGCTGACCCGAGGGAGAACATCCGTATGGCTCAGACTGTTGCCGATGCGCTGCTGGCCAGGTTGCGTGAATGGGACGTCAAACAGGTCTTCGCCTTTCCGGGCGATGGCATCAATGGCCTGCTCGCGGCGTGGGGGCGGGCGGACAACGACCCGCAGTTCGTCCAGGCCAGACATGAAGAGATGGCAGCGTTCGAGGCGGTTGGCTACGCGAAGTTTTCCGGCAACGTCGGTGTCTGCGCGGCCACCAGCGGACCGGGTGCCATCCATCTGCTCAACGGGCTGTACGACGCCAAACTTGATCATGTGCCGGTGGTGGCGATCGTCGGACAGACCGCGCGAGCCGCGATGGGTGGCTCCTATCAGCAGGAAGTTGACCTGCTGACGCTGTTCAAGGACGTGTGCAGCGACTACGTCCAGATGTGCACCGTGCCCGAGCAACTTCCCAACCTGATCGACCGGGCCATCAGGGTCGCGCTCAGCGAGTCCGCGCCAACTTGCATCATCATCCCGTCCGACGTGCTCGAGCTGGACTATCAGGCGCCGCAGCATGCCTTCAAGCAGGTCCCCTCCAGCGTCGGCATGTCCGCCTCGACGGTGACCGCCGAGCAGGCGGCCGTGCAACAGGCCGCCGATATCCTCAACGCCGGCCAGAAGGTGGCATTGCTGGTCGGTCAGGGCGCCCGCGGATGTGCGGACGAGCTGACCCAGGTCGCCGATCTTCTCGGCGCCGGGGCGGCAAAAGCCTTGCTGGGCAAGGACGTTCTGTCCGATGAGCTGCCGTGGGTGACAGGCTCGATCGGCCTGTTGGGCACCATCCCCTCGTACAAGCTGATGATGGGTTGCGACACCCTACTGACGATCGGGTCCAACTTCCCGTACACGCAGTTCATGCCCGAACTCGACCAGGCGCGGGCAATCCAGATCGACCGTTCCGGCAAGTGGATCGGCATGCGCTATCCCTACGAGCTCAATCTGGTGGGCGATGCCAAATCCACCCTGCAGGCGTTGATCCCATTGCTGGAGCGCAAGAGCGACCGGGCATGGCGCGAGGACATCGAGTCCAACGTTGCCGATTGGTGGGAGACCGTCGAGCGCCGGGCGATGACCGGAGCGGAGCCGATCAATCCAATGCGGATCTTCCATGAACTGTCCGCCCGGCTGCCTGCCGACGCTATGGTTGCGGCCGACTCCGGTACCTCGGCGAACTGGTATGCCAGGCAGCTGAAATTCCACGGCGACATCCGCGGCACGCTGTCCGGCACGCTGGCCACCATGGGCCCAGGAGTGCCGTACGTGATCGGCGCCAAGTGGGCGCACCCGGAACGTCCGGCGATCGCTCTGGTCGGCGACGGCGCCATGCAGATGAACGGGATGGCCGAGCTGATCACCGTCGCGCACTACTGGCAGCAGTGGTCCGACCCGCGGCTGATCGTGGCGATCCTGCACAACAACGACCTCAACCAGGTCACCTGGGAGCTGCGGGCGATGGAGGGCGCACCCAAGTTTGCCGAGTCACAGACGCTTCCGGACGTCGACTTCGCCGCCTTCGCTCGCACCCTGGGGCTGGCCGGAGTCAACATCGACGCCCCTGACGCCATCGGGCCCGCCTGGGAGCAGGCCCTCGCGGCCGATCGTCCCACCGTGCTGGATATCCGCTGTGATCCGGACGTGCCCCCGATCCCGCCGCATGCCACCTTCGCACAAGCCAAGGCCACCGCCGGCGCATTGCTGCACGGTGACGAGGATGCCTGGGGCGTACTGACCCAGGGCCTCAAGCAAAAGGCGCAGCAGTATCTGCCCGGCACCAAGGAAGGTGACTGACATGCGGCGAGGAATCTCTGGATCCGGCGGGGCTGCACTGCTCGGGCGGGCAGTAAAGGATGTGCGCACCGGCCGCTTCGAACGCAGCCTGTCGGCGTTGACCGCTGCCGGCGCGGTGATCACCACCGCAGAGATCTACATGTCCCACGACGGCGCCAGCTTCGGCAACAAGATGATGTGGTGGCCCATCGCCATCGTGCCGACCGCGGTGCCGGCCGGCATCGCCTCGGTCTTCTCCCGACGCGCCGCGCACACGGTGCTGCCGCTGGCCTCGGCGGCCATCGTCATCAACGGGTTGCAGGGCACCTACCTGCACCTTCGGGGGGTGGCCCAGCGCCCGGGCGGGATCACCCGCTACAACCTCGAATCCGGCCCGCCGGTGTTCGCGCCGCTGCTCGCCTCCCTGGTCGGCGGGATGGGGCTACTGGCCGCCGTCCTGCGCCGCGAAGGCAGCCGACCGCAGGGCGACCGCTGATGCCCTATCGCAGCCCGACCCGCCGCGGAATCACCCCGCAGCACCGCGGTCGCTTCCCCGGCTTCGACGTTCTTGACAGCGCCGATGCCTGGGATGACGTCACCGCCGGTGTTGTCCTCGGCCGGCTCGCCCTGCCAGGCGAGCTGGCCTTCTTCACCCCTGAGGAGGTCGCTGTTGCCGCGCCGTTGCTGGATCTGCTGCTTGCCCAGGACGCCGACCCGCGTATTCCGGTGCTGGGCCTGATCGATGCCCGGCTGGCAGCCGGGGAGACCGATGGCTGGCACTACGACGACATGCCGGAGGACGCCGCCGCCTGGCGCGATAGCCTGCGGTTCCTCGACCAGGACGCCCACACCCGTTACCACGAAAGGGGTTTCGGCCAACTAGCCGGCGACGAGCAGGCGGGCCTGGTGCAGGCCATTGGAGATATGAGCGCCGGTGGCGGACGCTGGCATAGCTGGCCGGCCACCCAGGTGTGGAGTCTGTGGACGCGCTACGCCTGCACCGCGTTCTACTCCCACCCGTGGGCCTGGAACGAGATCGGCTTTCCGGGACCGGCCTACCCGCGCGGGTACCTGAACCCCGGTGTGGATTCTCGGGAGCACTGGGAGGTCGCCGACCAGCACACCGAAGACAGCGAAGTCGATCCCGTTACCTTCGCCGACCGGGTCGAACACGCCCGCAGGGATCACGACCGGGTACTCGGGCGGGGCGGTCCGTCATGAGGAGCAACTATCGCGACATCCGATCTCGCAACGACTCGGCCTGGCTGATCCCGAACGACGGGTCACGCACCAACCACCAACTGCGCGCCGACATGCGCCGGTACGACGACGACGACGACGTCGACTTGGTGGTGGTCGGCGCCGGAGCAGGCGGTAGCGTGTTGACCCAGCGCCTGGCCAGAGCCGGCTGGCGGGTGGTGTGCCTTGACGCCGGGCCGTTCTGGGACCCGGACGCCGACTGGGTCTCCGACGAACGCGGCGCCCACACCCTGTACTGGACCGAACCGCGCCAGATTGGCGGTGCTGATCCGGTCCCGTTGGGCTCCAACAACTCCGGCCGCGGCGTCGGCGGGTCGATGATCCATTACGCCGGTTACACCCCGCGGTTTCACCCGTCGGACTTTAGAATGTTCAGCGATGACGGGGTCGGTGCTGACTGGCCGATGGCCTACGCCGAGTTGAAACCGTTCTACGAAGCCATCGAGCAGGAACTTCCCGTCGCCGGGCAGCACTGGCCATGGGGCGACCCGCATTCCTACCCGCATCACCCGCACCCGGTCGGCGGCAACGGCAACATCTTTCTGCGCGGCGCCGGCGCGGTCGGGATCACGGCGAGGGTGGGGCCGGTGGCCATCCCCAACGGTCGGTTCGGTAACCGGCCGCACTGCATCTATCGCGGATTTTGCCTGCAGGGCTGCAAAGTCAATGCCAAAGCCAGCCCGCTGATCACTCACATCCCCGACGCGCTCGCGCACGGCGCGGAAATACGCCCCGACAGCATGGTCACCAGGGTCGTCGTCGACGACCCCACCGGCACCGTCACCGGCGTCGACTATGTGCACAACGGCCGCGAACACCGGCAAAGGGCCCGCTCGGTCGCCGTCGCCGGGTACTCGATCGAGACACCGCGGCTGCTGCTGCTCTCGGCCACCGACCGTTTCCCGGACGGCCTGGGCAATGAGCACGACCAGGTGGGGCGCTACCTGATGGTGCAAGGAGCCCCGCAGACCGCCGGCAGGTTCGAGGAGGAGATCCGGATGTACAAGTCCCCTCCTCCGGAGGTGTCCTCCGAGGAGTTCTACGAAACCGACCCCAGCAAGCCCTACAAGCGCGGCTGGTCCATCCAGACGGTCTCCCCGCTGCCGATCACCTGGGCCGAACATGTGACCGCGCAGGGACATTGGGGTGCCCCGCTGCGGGAATACATGCGCGACTATGTGCACTGGGCCACCCTTGGAGCCCTCTGCGAATACCTCCCGCAGGCCGACAACCGAGTCACCCTGGCCGACGAAAAGGACCGGCATGGACTGCCGGTGGCGCACTTCGCCTACAGCCAATGCGAGAACGACACCCTGCTGACGAAGGCCGCGACAGCCACCATGGAGGAGATCCTGAAAGGCGCCGGCGCCACTGAGGTGATGACCATCGATCGTTACGCACACCTGGTCGGCGGTGCCCGGATGGCCGCCCACCCGCACGACGGTGTGGTCGACCGGCATCACCGCGTCTTCGGTATCCCCAACCTCTACCTTGTTGATGGCAGCACCCTTCCCACCCAAGGGTCGGCCAACCCGGCGTTGACCATCATGGCGATGGCTGCCCGCGCAGCGGACCGGCTCATCGCCAACGGCAGACGTGGACTCACTGAGGCACAGAGCGGCTCAGCCACCCGCTGAGGGTCACTCCGATCTGGAACACTGATCTTTGTGGCCACCTCAGATGAGCAGGAGCGGGCACCGGAATTTGCCGCGCTGGCCGAGCTGGCCGAAGCCTTGGGCGCGCTCGTCCAGGCGTTTCACGACGGCGAGCCGTTGTCGTTGAGCCCGGCCCGCATCGTGGATGTGGCTGCGGCCTGCATGCCGCGCAGCCAGCACACCTCGCTGACTGTCATCGATCACGACGAGGTGCGCATCGTTGCGGCCACCAGCGATGTGCCGAGGCTGGTCGATCGGATCAGGGACGAGACGGATCAAGGGCCGGTACTGGACGTCCTGGATACCAACGATCTGGTGATGAGCGGTGACCTCATGGACGATCCACGGTGGCCGGTATTCGGCGCTCGGGTCGCCGAGGCCACCAGTATCCGCAGCGTGGTGAGCTATCGGTTGTACTTGGGGCCGGATCACCGCGCAGCGTTGACCTTCTACTCCAACTGGCCGCATGCCTTCGACGACCTCGGCATCGCCACTGGTGCCATTTTCGCCGCTTACGGCTCTCTCGCCCTGACCGGCGAACTCGTTCTCAGCGAGCCAGTACGGCCTCGGCGGAGCGCCGAAGTGCACCGAGAAATCGGGGTGGCGATCGGAATCATGATGGCCACAACGGATTTGACCACGCAGGCCGCCTACCACCAACTGCACCAGGCTTCGGTGCAGTTGCACCGGTCGCTGCCCAACCTTGCTCAGCAAGTGATCGCCCATCGTCGGCTGCCCGACGATGTCCACCCCTAACACCTGTCGGCGGTTTCTCGAGGGTGCTAGTGGGCCCACTGTGGTGGGCGGGCGTCTGCCTCCAGGACCTCCTGTGCCGCGGCGACAAACGACTCCAGCGCAACAGGTAGCGCCCGTCGCCTGCTGTCGGGCATTCGGTCGAGCACGCGTCGGATGACCGCCCGGCGATGAGCAAAAACGGAATCGACCAGCGCCTGGCCCTCGCGGGTGAGGGTAAGAGATACGTTGCGCCTATCGGTGGGCACGTCGCGTCGGTCGATGAGTCCGGCTACCACCAGCCGCTCGACCGCCCTGGTGGCGTTGGACGGGTGCACACCAAGGGCGTCGGCGACGGCGACAAGGTTGAGCGAAACCTGGGTGTCCAGCATCACCAGCACCCGGAGCTGGGGCAGCGACACCCTGTCCTCGACCTGCGCGACCGAGGAGGCGACGGTAGCCATCAGCAATTTCGCAGCTTCCATCACCGCATCGACCTGCCGGGTCACCGCTGGGTCGGAGGGGGAGGTCGCTGTTCGGCTTGGTGGCACACCGTCAGTATGGGACCCAACGTGCGTCATCGCAACTACCGCCACCGTCGCAATCATTGCGTCGGGCCTGCCCGTTAGTGCTGAATTTTGGTGGCCGGACATCGCAGAAGTTGCGTATACGCAAGGACTGCGAGTAGACATTGGGGAGCAAGGAGATGGGGGCGCCGGCGACAATCGCTTCAACCGGACCGGGAGGTGTCGTGACGAGCAACGGTCGCGCGCACATTGACACCATCAACACCGGCGTCTATCGGTTCCCCACGCCTGAACCCGAGGCGGACGGCACGCTGAGCTGGGACGCCACCACCGCGGTGACCGTGGAAATCAGGGCCGGCGGCATGAAGGGAGTGGGTTGGACCTACAGCAGCCCGGCCGCAGCCACGGTGATCAACCAGCACCTCAGCGCTGCGATCCGTGGACTCGACCCGATGGATGTGGCGTTCTGCTGGTCGGCCATGCATCGGGCCTGCCGCAATATCGGCACTCGCGGATTGGTCATGCAAGCCATCAGCGCCGTCGATATCGCCCTGTGGGATCTCAAGGCCCACCTACTGGACGCCCCGCTGGGCAGTCTGTTCGGCGCAATGCGCAGTTCCGTGCCGGTCTACGGATCAGGCGGATTCACCACTCTGAGCCAGGACGAGCTGGCCGGCCAAGTTCAGCGCTGGAGCGACGCCGGCTGCACGGCCATGAAGATCAAGATCGCCGAAAGCTGGGGCGGCCGAGTTGACCGCGACCTGGAACGGATCGAGTACTTGCGGGAGCTGGCCGACCCTGCCGTGGAGCTAATGGTGGACGCCAATGGCGGGTACACCAGGGGCCAGGCGCGCCGAATCGGCCGAATCCTGGACGAGCTGGGCGTTGTCTGGTTCGAAGAGCCGGTGTCCAGCGATGATGTCGAAGGCCTCGGCCTGGTTCGCGACACGGCGAGATGCGATGTGGCGGCGGGGGAGTACGTGTCCGACCTCTACGACGCCCAGCGGCTCGTCGGGGTGGTCGACTGCCTTCAGCTGGATGCCACCCGTTGTGGCGGATACACCGGATGGCTCCGCGGCGCGGCCGTCGCTGCCGGTCACAACATGGATGTGTCCGCGCACTGCGCCCCGTCACTGCACGGACCCGTGGCCGCAGCCGTTCCCAATCTCCGGCATGTCGAATGGTTCGTTGACCACGCCCGGCTGGAGCCGCAATTGGTGGACGGCTCACCGGAGGTACGCGACGGGGCCATCCAGCTGGACGCCTCGGCCGTGGGTCACGGTATGCGGATCAGTCCGAGGGCCACCCGGTATTGCCTCACCCACTAGCGCAGAAACCCCTCAACCTGGGGATGTCAGTTCTCGGCCAATCGCACACCCCAGGACGTCACCATTGATTCACCCGGCTCCAGCCGGACAACTCGGTTGCCGGACTGAAAGGCGTTCGGAGGACACGTCATCGGTTCGGCCCCCACCCCGCGTCGACGGCGGGGTTGCGCCAAGATATCCGCCGTGTACAGCTCGATGAGCGGATACGACTGGTCCACCCACAGCTCTACCGCCTTGCCATCGGGAGCGGTCAGACTTACCCACGCTCGGCCCTGGGGATCGCGGGCGAGATCGGTAAAGGCAAAATCCACCTTCAGATCACCGATCTTTCGGCCGGTACGGAAGTCGAACGGGGTGCCATCGACCGCCTCCCACCCGGTCGGCAACTCCCGTTCAGGGTCGGTGAGGATGCGGGTATCGGCTGCCAGCCGAATGGTGCAGTCGTCGATCACACCGGCGCCGGGCGAGAGGTAAGGGTGTTGCCCGCAGCCGTACGGGCACGGACTCTGACCGGAGTTGGTGGCCGTGGTGGTCACTGTCAGGCCCGCGTCGTCGAGAAGGTACTGAATCTCGATGTCGAGAAGGAACGGATAACCCTCGAGGGGGTGCAGCCGGGCAGCCATCACGATCTGGTCCTCGGAGCGATGGTTGACCTGCCACGGCCTCCACTGCATGAATCCGTGGATCGCGTTGTGCTTGTCAGGCTCGGTGAGCGCAACCTGGTAGTCGGTCTTGTCAAAGGTATAGCGGCCGTCGGCAAGCCGGTTGGGCCAGGGAATAAGTGGAGCTCCGTGCGCTCCATCGCACATGGCATCTACCGGATACGGCTGCAGCACGTCGCGGTTTCCGACCCGATATTCTCGGATGCCGCCGCCTACTTCGACGACAGTGGCGTAGTGCTCGCCGTGGCGGAGTTCGTACTGCTGGCCTGACGGCGCAATCATTGGAGCCATCCTTCCCGGGAGAGCGATCTCAGGGAGATATTCGCACGAGCCGGGCACCGGGCAGCAAGCAGCAGCGTTCCAGGACATCGAGCCCTCGCGAAAGCCTCGTCTCAGCCGCGCTTGTGTGAACCGCGGTTGTTTGAACCGAGCTTGTCTCAGCCGCTTGTCTCAGCCGCGCTTGACCCTCCGGCCGCCGCCGACGAACCCGACCACCGAAACCAGCAACCGGACACTGTCTGTGATGCGCCGCCAGCGGGTACCGACAGGACGGGGCGGTTGCCAGACCGTCAACTGGGTCATGTCGTACCTCGCGTTGTCGTCAACGGATGTGATGCCGATATGACGCACACCGAGCCGCTCTGGATTCAGTTGTCGCACATTCGCGGTCGATCGAGGTCAGCCCAGGTGCGGTCAGCTCTGGGCGTCCACCAACGCCTTGTCGACCGCGTTCCCTACCGGCAGCAGCGCGGCCAGCCCGCCCGCGAGCACCACGATGATGCCGATGATTCCCCACCGGTCCGCGCCGAGGGTCGTCGCGAACAGGCCGAACAGGGCCGGCGCGAGGAAGGACACCGCGCGGCCGGTCGTGGTGTACAGCCCGAACATCTGGCCCTCCCGACCGAGTGGGGCGATCCTTGCCAGGTAGGTCCGCGACGAGGACTGGGCGGGCCCGACGAACAGCACCAGGATCAGCCCGAAGATCCAGAACATCATCGGACCCGACACCACCAGCAGGATCAGCGAGGTGACCAGCAGGCCGATCAGCGCGATGACGATCACCCGCTTCGGCCCGAATCGGTCGTCAAAACGGCCGCCGATCAGAGCGCCGGCCGCCGACACCACGTTGGCCGCCACGCCGAAGATCAGCACATCGGCGGAACTGATGCCGTACACCGAGTTTGCCAGCACCGCGCCGAGGGCGAAGATCGCCGCAAGGCCATCCCGGAACAGCGCGCTGGACAGCAGGAAATAGACCGCATTCCGGTCGACGTTCCACAACGCGCGCAAATCCCGGAACAAGATCCGATACGACTCCAGAAATCCGGCCCGCTTGTCCCTGGGCAATCCGGGAGTCTCCGGCACCTTGAACAGCACCGGCAGCGCGAAGATGGCGAACCAGATGGCCGCCATCACGGCGACCAGCCTGATGTTGAAGCCGCCGGCACTGGTGACGGAGAAGAAGCCCTTCAGCGGTGAGTCGCCGTCGCCGGAGACGAAGCCGAAGTAGCTCACCAGCAGCAGGATGATGCCGCCGAAGTAGCCCATCGACCAGCCGAATCCTGATACTCGGCCGATTGTTCGCGGTGTCGAGATTTGCCGCAGCATCGCGTTGTAGGACACCTCAGCGAACGAGGCGAACACCGATGCGAAACCCAGCAGCACCAGGCCGAGCCAGAAGTAGGACGCTTCGTTCTCGACGAAATACAGGGCGAGCATGGCCAGCACTACCAGCGCGGTCCAGAAGCCGAGCGCCATCTTGCGGCGGCCACCGGCGTCGGCCCGCTGGCCGGTGACCGGTGCGAGGACCGCGATGAAGAAGCCGGCGATACCCAACGACCAGGAGAACCAGGCGCCGGCGCCGGCGATGTGCTTGCCCACCGAGCCGGTGAGGTACACCGAGAAGACGAAGGTGACGATGACGGCGTTGAACGCGGCCGATCCCCAGTCCCACAGTCCCCAGGCCAGTACCTGGCCGCGGGTTGCTGGGGAGGTGGCCGAGGCCTGGCTGACGGCGGCGCTACTCATGGGCCGAAGCGTAGGGCCACCTGGTCACCGAAAGGTGAACGACTGACCGAGGTTTGCGGGTCCTATAGCGGGTTATGCCGCGGCCTCTGCCGGCCGCTCGTTCTCCTGCTCGTCCGGATCGACGATACCGCGCCGCCGATCGCGAACGGCTAGCAGGCCCATCAGTGAGAACCCGACGGGGATCAACAGCCAACAGGAGAACAATCGGTACACCACGATCGCGGCCGCCGCCGGCCCCTGTGCCGCGCCGGCCGAGACCAGGCCGGCCAGCAGTGATGCCTCGATCAGCCCGATGCCGCCGGGGCTGATCGGAATCTGTCGCACCAGTTGGATGCCCAGGTACAGCAGCGCCAGCTGCCACAGGTCTATGTCGAGCCGGAAAGCCAGGGTCGAGGCGTACAGACTGGCCGCGTCCAACGACCAGTTCGCCAGGGATTGGCTGATCGCCAGATTCCAGTCCCAGGGCCGCACGGCGCCGGCGCTGTGGAACGCCGTCAGTACCTGGCGGCCGGCCGCCCCCAGCTTGGCATGATCGCCCTCGAATTTGTCCAGCCGCGGCGTCGGCCGGATGCCCGTGGTGTGCTTGCGCTGCCGGGCCAGCAGCTTGATGACGGCGATGATCAGCACCAGCATGACGATGCCGATCATGACGGTGATGACGGGATGCTCGAGTCCTAGCGTCTGCAATCGAGTCCAGGTCGCCAGCACCAGGCCGACAAGGTAGAGCAACCCGAGCGCGCTGAACGAGATGACCCCCGACAGCAGCATCACCGACGCCGCCGTGCCCGCACTGGCACCGCTGGCCCGAAACTTCCGATACACATACCCGGCGGAGACCGCGCCGCCGGCGGGCACGGACATCGAAATAGCGGTACCCGAATAAGCGATTGCGCCCATTCGGCCGTACGACATCGGCACGCCGAACGCCCGCAACAGCCGACGCTGCTGCCGGATCATCATGCCGATCGATGCCATCTCCAGGCCGAGCGCCGCCAGTACCCACCACCAGTTGGCGGCCCGCAGGGCGTTCCAGAACTGGGTGGGGTTAGGAAATTTCGAACGCAGCACCGCCACTACTACGACGGCGATGACGATCAGCCCGCCGACCCGCAAGGCGGTGTGCCACCACGGGCTCCGGGGCCGCGATCGCCGCCGGGCGGGTGCGGCTGAGGCGTTGGCCGGTGCACCGCCCGCAACCGATGACGGTGACGGTGCTGGTGACGATGCCGTGGCTGCGGCCGACCCACCGTCGGGCCGCATCGCATCGCCGGACGGCGACGGAACAGCCGAGGTGCTCACCTGTCCATCGTGCCTGGTTCGGTGCCAGCAGACAGTGCGGGACGTTAGCAAGCGCCGATCCGTTCGCGATGGGCGAAATCTGACAGAGCGCGGCTGGCTCGCGCGTCCTAGAGTCGCCAGGTGTCCACCACGGCAGACGATCCGCAATTCAAGGGCCAGCGGCTGCCATTGGTGGCGTTGTTTGTTGCCTTTCTGGTGTCCGTCATCGGCACGTCGATGTCTGCCCTGGCCGTCCCGTGGCTGGTGCTCACCACCACCGGCAGCGCCGGTCGGACCGGGTTGGTGCTGTTCGTTCAAATTGCTCCCTACGTGACGATGCTGGCGGTCAGCGGACCGTTCGTCGACAGGATCGGCGCGCACCGTGCGGTGTGGGCCGGCAACCTGTTCGCCGGTGCCCTCGTCAGCGTCATTCCGCTGATGTACGCCGCCGGCAACCTGTCGCTGCCTGCCCTTGCTGTCCTGGCCGGCGCCGCTGGAGTGGCGCGCGGGGTGGCCGACACCGGCGTGACGGTTCTTGTCCCAGGTGTCGCCCGACTGGGAAACGTTGCAGTAGAACGGGTTTCCGGGCTCAATTCGGCGGCCAACCAGGTTGGCCTGCTGCTCGGGGCTCCGCTCGGCGGGGTGCTGCTGACCTTCGTCGCGCCCGCCTACGTGGTGTTGATCGACGGCGTCACCTTCGGTATTGCCGCGCTGCTGATCGGGGTGTTCGTGCCGCGGTCGGTGCAGCAGCCGGCCGAGCCTGCCGGCTTGGGGCAGCGGCCGGGCCGCGCCACCGAGGACGACCAGGGTGGCTACCTCGCCCGGTTACGGGTCGGCTTCGCCTTCTTGCTGTCGGATCGGCTGATGCTCGGGCTCGCCTCGATGATCGCCGTTACCAACCTGGCCGAATCTGCCCTCTCCGATGTGCTGATGCCCACCTGGGTGCTTGACCGTGGGCATCTGGCCTCGGCCCTTGGCGTGCTGGCCGCCGGCTTCGGCATCGGTGGGCTGGTCGGGAACCTGATCGGCGCCTGGGTGGGGCAGCGGATGCGGAAGTGGGCGACCTATTCCATCGGTTTCCTGCTCGGCGGTGCGCCGCTTTTCTGGGTGATGGCCGGTTTCCGCAGCGTCGTAGTCGTCGGGGTGGTGGCGCTGCTGTCCGGCCTGTTCAGTGGTGCGATCAACCCGATTCTCGGCGGCCTGTGGTACCGACGGGTGCCGCATGCCTTGCTGGCAAGGGTGATTGGGGCGATCAGGGCCAGCGCCTGGGTCGGCGTGCCCATCGGGCCGCTGGTCGGCGGAGTCGTTGCCGATCGGTGGGGGGTGACGGCGGCGCTGTGGGCGTTCGGTGTGCTGATCTTCCTGGCCACTCTCGCGCCCTTCGTCTTTCGGGTCTTCCGGCAGATGGATGCGGCGACCGACACCCCGGTCGACACCGCGGTTGACACCCCGGGTCTGCCCGGCGACTCAGTCCCGGCCGGGTGGGAACCCGCCGGTGGCGATCGGCCCCCAACTGCCAGGAGTGACGCGCAATAGGCACTTGCCCTGCCCGACCATGGCCGCGCGGTACTCGTCCCAATCGGAGTGTTCGCCGGAGATCACCCGGAAGTACTCGACCAGCGGTTCCACCGCGGCCGGCAGGTCGATCACCTCGGCAGCACCGTCCAGCTGGACGTAGGCCCCGCCGAAGTCGTCGGACAGCACCAGCACGCTGGCCGTGCCGGTTCGCCGGATGTTGCGGCTCTTGGCCCGCTCCGGGTAGCTGGCGATCACGATCCTGCCCTGCGCGTCGACGCCGCCGGTGACCGGCGAGCTCTGCAGCGAGCCGTCCCTGCGAAAGGTGCTGAGCACCATGTGATGTCGGGGACGGACGAACTTGAGCAGGGCGTCCAGCTCGACGGCGGTGGCAGTAGCAATTGTTCTGGCCATGATGGTGAGCCTGCCACGTCGACCGGACGGCTGTGATTCCGCGTGTGTCGTCGGTGGTGCGGCGTCGGGTGCTGCCGCTACGCTGCGCAACGTGCTGGAGCGACAGACGCTGATCTTCGACGCCGACGACACCTTGTGGGAGAACAACGTCTACTTCCAGCGGGTGATCAACGACTATCTGGACTGGGTCGAACACCCGACGTTGGAGTCAGCGGAGATCCGCGAGATCCTCGACGACATCGAGCGTGCCAACATCGTGTCCAACGGCTACGGCACCCGGGCCTTCCTGATGAACCTCGCCGAGTGCTTCGAGACACTGAACCACCGCCCGAGCACCGACGCCGAACGGCTGGAGATCGACAGGATGGCCGGCGAGTTGCTGCAGCACAAGGCCGAACTGTTCCCCGGTGTCGCCGACACGCTGGCCGAACTGGGGACCCGTCACGACCTCAAGCTGATGACGAAGGGGGACGAGCAGGAGCAACAACGCAAGATCGACGCCTCCGGCCTTGGCGATCTGTTCTCCTCCATCCACATCGTGCCGGAGAAGGATCCCGACCGGTACGCCGAGATCGTGGCAGCGCAGGGACTGTCGGCCGGGTCGACATGGATGATCGGCAACTCGCCGAGATCCGACATCCTGCCGGCCAGGGCGATCGGGCTGCGTGCGGTCTACATCCCGAACAACGACACCTGGGTGTTGGAGCGGGCCGAGCTGGATCCCCACGATACCGGCGTGCTGACCCTCGGTTCGTTCGGAGAGTTGTTGCGGCACTTCTGATCTGCGTGCCATCCGTGTCGGGTGGTTTGTGCGCGGTGGATCGCACGGCGTCCCCGTCCCCGGCGGCGTCGGGCGCTTTGCGCGCGATGGATCGCACAGTGACCCGGCCTGTGGTCGGCGTCGGGCGTTTCGGGAGCGATGGATCGCATAGTGACCCTCGCCAGCGCTTGGCGCCGGGCGCAGGTCGGCTGCGGTAGCTTTGATGGCCCCCGAATTGCCTGCCGTTGCCCTGCCAGGAGCCTGATGACCCACCGCCTCGAGAACCACAATGTCGTTGACCCACAGCCAACCGACCAACCAACGGTCCCATCGACCGATCAGCGAACGGTCCCACCGAGTGACCAGTCAAAGGGTCGCCATTCGTCCGCTGTCATCGATCCCAACATCGCCGAGGAGCAAGAATACCTGGACGTGATGTACGTGCGACTGGCGGAGATGCGGGCCGACGCGGTCCGGCGCAAGGACGACGCCAGGTTCTCCTCGGACGGTACCCCCGCTGGACGGTTCAATCGAGATGCGTTGCAGTACAGGTATTCTCAAGAAGTGTCGGCGCTCACCGCGGCCGAAGACAAACTGTGTTTCGGTAGGCTGGATCGGGAGAGCCAGCAAAATGTGGGCCAGGACGAGCAGCCGGAAAAGGTGATCCACATCGGCCGGTTGGGTCTGACCGATGGAACCAGCGAGCGTCGGCAGATCCTGATCGACTGGCGGGCGCCGGCATCTGCGCCGTTCTATACGGCGACGGCATTGAACCCGCGGGGGGTTGTTCGGCGGCGTCATCTGCAGACCCGTCGGCGCACGGTGCAGTCGGTCGCCGACGAATATCTGCAGGGCGTTCCGGGTGTCGAAGCCGACGCTCACGACGCGCTCGGCGCCGCCGGTAGCTCGGCGCTGCTGGCGGCGCTCAATGCGCCGCGAACCGGCCGGATGCAGGACATCATCGCCACCATCCAGGCCGAACAGGATCGGATCATCAGATCCGAACGGTCGGGAGTGCTGGTGGTCCAGGGCGGCCCCGGCACCGGTAAGACGGTGGTGGCGCTGCACCGCGCCGCCTACCTGCTGTACACCCACCGCGAGCGCCTCGGCGGCCACGGGGTGCTGGTGATCGGCCCGAATGCCACGTTCCTGGACTACATCGGCCAGGTGTTGCCGTCACTGGGTGAGTCCAGCGTGGTGCTGGCGACCATCGGAAGCCTTTTCCCAGGGGTGACGGCGACTATCGGGGACACGGCCGAGGCCGCCGAACTCAAGGGCCGTAGCTCGATGGCGGCGGTGATCGACAACGCGGTGCTCGATCGGCAGCGGATGCCCAAGCGGCCGAGGACATTCGACTACGACCGCGGCCAGTTGCGGCTGGAGCCCGGTCTGCTGGCCAGGGCACAGCGGCGGGCTTGGGGATCGCGGCTGCCACACAACAAGGCACGGCAGGTCTTCCTGCGGGTGGTGCTGGACGGGTTGGCCAAGCAGACTGCCGGCCGGCCGGGAGTCAAGCATTCGCCGGACATCGAGGCCTCACCGCCGGCCGACCTTGCCGAGATCCGCAAGGAGATGACGGCCGATCCCGCCGTTGTCGCCGCGCTGGCGGATCTGTGGCCGGCCATCACTGCGCAGCAGTTGGTAGCCGAGCTGTTCGCCGACCAGCGGCGGCTGATCTTCGCTGCCGGATCTCTGTCCCAAGCGCAGCAGAAAGCGTTGCTGCGTAAGGTATCCGAGCCGTGGACCGTCGGCGATGTGCCGCTCCTGGACGAGGCAGCGGAGCTGCTCGGCGACATCGGCACGGCCGACAGGGCGTGGTCCAAGCAGCGGGCCGACGATGTGCGCTATGCCCAGGATTCGCTGGACGCGCTGGGCGCCGCCACCGCCGACGAGCAGGACGCGGGCATCGGGTTCACCCTTGGCATGTTGTCGGCGGAAGACCTGGCCGATCTGCACACCGACGACCCGTTCTCTTACAGCACGGCGGATCGAGCGGCCGCCGATCGGGAGTGGACCTACGGCCACGTGATCGTCGACGAGGCGCAGGAGCTGTCGGCGATGGGCTGGCGAATGGTGATGCGCCGCTGCCCGGTCAAGTCGCTCACCGTGGTCGGCGACGTCGCCCAGACATCGGATCCGGCCGGCGTCACCAACTGGTCAAGGGCGCTGCGGCCGCATGTCGGCAATCGGTGGCGGCTGGAGGAATTGACCGTCAACTACCGCACGCCGGCGGAGATCATGGACACCGCCGTCGGAGTGTTGGCGAGGATCGACAGCCGCCAGTCGGTGCCGACATCGGTCCGCAGCAGCGGTTTCCGGCCGTCGGCGCTGCGCGTCGAGCGGGAGCAACTGGGTGCTGCTGTTGCCGCCGCCGCTGCCGAAGAGGTGAGCGCCCACGGCGAGGGCCAACTCGCCGTGCTGGTGCCCGACGATCTGCAGGACGTGGTCTTGACCGCGGTCCGCGAAACGGTGCCGCAGGCCTCCCGCAACGCCGGGCCTGGGCACCGGGTGGCAGTGCTGGCGGTCCGGGAGGCGAAGGGGTTGGAGTTCGACGCGGTGCTGCTGGTGGAACCGGCGGATATGGCAGGCCAGTCCGCCCGCGGTCTCGGCGATCTGTATGTCGCACTCACCAGGTCGACCCAGCGATTAGGGGTCGTGCATAGCGCCGATCTGCCCGCCGGTCTCGAGCTCGCCGAATGACGCCCTGCACTAGACTCCGCAGGTGACCGACAGAGAGCTGAAATCGGCGCGGGGCCTGCACATCCAGCTTGCCGACTCTCTCCGGGACCGACTGCGGCAGGGCGAATGGAAGGCCGGCGGCCGGCTGCCGACCGAGGCCCAGCTCACCGCCGAGTACCGGGTATCGCGCAGCACCGTTCGGGCGGCATTGCAGCTGCTGGAGACCCAGGGCCGCACCAAGACTCGGCACGGCATCGGCACCTTCGTCACCCCGTTCGGCCGAGAGATCAAGGCCGGGCTGCAAGAGCTGCAGTCGATGTCCGAGACGATCAGGGCGCACGGGCTGGAACCGGAGATGGAGTACCACAGCGCCGTGGTTCGGCCGGCCACCGCCGAGGAAGCCGCCGACCTGCAGTGCGCCGTCGGCGACCGGGTGTTCGCGACCGAGCGCGCGGTGTTGGCCGACGGCGACGTGGTGGCCTTCTCCTACGACGCCATTCCCGGGTCGGTGCTGCCGGACGGCTTCGACCCGGCCGCGGTGACCGGTTCGCTGTTCCGGCTGCTGGAGTCGCACCACATCATGGCCACCACCGCGGTGGCCGAGATCCACGCCACCAGGGGCAGATCCATCGGGTGGGGTGAGCGGCCGCGCGGCGCTGCCTACCTGCTGCTCGACCAGGTGCACTACACCTCGGACGGCAACCCCGTACTGGCCTCCAAGACCTACTTCCGCGAGGGCCGGTTCCAGTTCTCGGTGCTGCGGATCCGGTGACCGGCCAGCTCGGCCCGGACGACCCCGGCGCGGACGACCCCGGCGCGGCGGACGCGGTCGCCGAAATACTTGGACTGCAGGTACTCCCGGCCGAGGGTGGTCGCTTTCGGCGATCCTTTGCCGACCAGCAGTGCTCGGCCATCTACTACCTGCTGACCAAGATGATGTGTCGGCTCTGCACCGGTTGACCGGCCCCGAGGTCTACCACTTCTATGCCGGCGCCCCGGTCCACATGCTGCTGTTGGATGGCAAGAACGGCGCGATCGGCGAGCCGGTACTCGGCACTCACCTGGCGGGAGGGGAGCGGCCGCAGCTGGTGGTGCCGGCCGGGGTCTGGCAAGGGTCGTCGACCACCGGGGGTTGGTCGCTGATCGGCACCACCATGGCGCCGCCCTACACCGATGACATGTTCACCCTCGGCGACCGCGCAGCGTTGACGGCAGCCTTCCCGGCAGCCGCCGATCGCATCGCCCAGCTGACCCGCTGATCTGGCCAACAGTGCCATTGCCGGCGTCGACCACCGTCGACAACGATCGCAACGTAGACGTATGCTGTATATACTGTTGTCAGTGTGGGAGGGTGCAATGACCAGCATTGAAGTCCGGGTCCCCAGGGGCATGGAGCCTGATGTCTTCCGCCGATTCCTGAGCACGGTCGCTGCGAGCCGCACTGCCAGCGCTCGTATCGCTGCGGTGATGGAGCAGCAGGATGTCGAGACCGGTCCCGCGACAGCAGCTCAGCTGGCCGCAGTCGAGCATCTGTGGCGGCATCTGATCAGCCGTTACGGGGTGTACAGGTCGGCCGACATCGCCAGGATGCGAGGCGGCAAATCGACGAACCGGGCCACCGCGACAAACCTTGCCCGGGCTCACGGGCTGATCGGGTTCTCCAGAGGGACGGCAAAGGTCTACCCGACGTTCGAGTTCAACGGTTCCAACCCTCACCCACGGTGGGCAGCCGTGTCGAAGCCGTTGGTTGATGCCGGGTGGGACGGGCAAGACATTCTGCTGTGGATGGTCTCACCGAACCCTGCCCTCAATGGCAGAGAGCCGGCCGAGTTGATCGCCGGCACTGCCGACGAGGTGGGCGAGCTGGTGCGTGTGGTCGAGGTCGAGGCGCGTGGCGTCTGGTGAGTCTCGAGCCACCGCCCGACCCGCTGGACCCCACCATCGAAACGGTCCCCGCTGGGACCGTTCTGTATCGAGTGCACGATCCGGTGCTGCCCTCCGGTGTTGTCAATGACGGCACCGTGATGAACCCCGGCTTCGGGAAACCCACCAGGTTCGCGTTCTTCGGTGACCCCCCTGTGCCGGCTCTGTACGCGGCCGACCAACCCGAGGGCGCCGTCCACGAGAGCATCCTGCACGACGCGGAACCTGGATCGTTCATCCCGCAGGCCCAGTGGCAGACGAAGGTGCTGACCGCCATCGAGGTCACCGCCGACTTGGCAGTCGCAGCGTTTCGCAGTGACGGTCTCCGCCGATTCGGGCTGTTCCCGGCGGATCTCACCGACACCAACCCGAGCGAGTACCCCGAGACGGTGAAGTGGCCTGAGGCGGTCTGGCGTGACGGGCTACACGACGTGGCCTACAGGTGCAGGCACTACAACTCCAGCGAAGCAGTGTGCTTGTTCGGGGACCGGCTACCCACAGGCGCGCTTCGGGTAGCTCGGACCCACGCGGACACGCGACTGTTCGCTCTTCCCGAGGACGCAGAGTGGCTGGCCTCACTTGCGTTAGCGATGAGGGTTGTCCTCCGCCCGTAGGTGGCCGGCGGTTGATAGCCGAGATCCGTGACGAAGAATTGGTGATCATCGCCATCGGGCTCGGACATCGCTCTGAAATCTGCCGAGATCGGTAAGTCAGATAACCCGGTCGCTGCCACCGTCGATGGGCAGCTGGGCGCCGGTGGTGGCGGCGAACTCGTCCGAGCACAGTCGCAGCACGGCGGCGGCCACCAGGCCGCTGGAAACCTCCGTCCGCAACAGGTTCCGGCGCTTGTACTCATCGACGGTCATGCCGTATCGGCCGGCTCGCTCGGCCAGCAGCTCTGGGGTCCAGAGCCCGGTGTCGAAGACGGCGTCCGGGTGCACCAGGTTCACCCTGATACCGTCCGGCGCCCACTCCAGCGCCGCCACCCGCGACAGCTGGGTGAGTGCTGCCTTCGACACAGAGTAGGCGGCCGCTCCCGGCCCAGGGGCCGGCACGTTCTTGGAGGCGATCACCGCCACCCGGCCGCCGGCCGGAGACAGCGCCAGCAGCGGATGAACAGAGCGGAACAGGGTGGCCACCGAATCCACGTTGACCGACATGGTCTTTCGCCACGCATCGGCGTCCAGTTCGGCGATCGGTGCGCTGGCGGCGAACACCCCGGCGCTCACCACCACGACGTCCACGCCGCCGAATCGCTCGACGCCGGCCAGCAGGGCAGCGTCGACCGCGTCGGAGTCGGTGACGTCGACCTGGACACCGAGATAGCCGAGCGTCTCGAAGGTGTCGGTGACGCCGGCCGCCAGGTCCAGCGCGATCACCGCCGCCCCGGCAGCCAAAAGTGCTGTGGCGCAGGCCTTTCCGATGCCGGAGGCGGCTCCGGTGACGACGGCCACCTGGCCGGCGAATATTGCCGGCTCACCGGCCCGGCGCAGTTTGGCCTGCTCCAGGTCCCAGTACTCCACGTCGAACAGCTCGGCCTCGCCGAGCGCCCGATAGCCACCCAGATCTTCCCCGGCCTCGATGATGTCCATGGTGTGCCGGTAGATGTCGGCGGCCATGGAAGCGTCCTTGGCGGTGCGGCCAACGGTCAACATGCCGATCCGCGGGTCCAGCAGCACCCGCGGCGCCGGATCGAGCGCCGTCAGGTCGGCGCCATCGGAGCGCCGGGAAGCGTTGCGGCGGAAGTATTCGGCGTAGGCGGCCCGATAGCCGGCGACGTCGGTGCCGATCAGCGGCAGCTGCTTGGTCCTGATGATGTGATCCGGAGTCGCCGGCCCACGGGTGGCGACCTGCAACAGATCGTCGCGACCGACGAAGCGCGCGGTCCGGTCCACCACGTCCCTGCTGACGATCATCGGGGCGCCCGCCGCCGCGCTGATGGTGCTGCGCAGCTGGGCCAGTTCGACAGCGGGAACGGTTGCCAGCTGCGGCACCGGGCGCTGGCTTGACGCCGAGGTCCGTGCTGCCAGGAAGTGTTCGGCCCTGTCGATGAGCTCGACATGCCGTTCGTAGGCCTGCCGGGTGTCGCTGCCCATGGTGAACAGGCCGTGGTTGAGCAGCACCAGGCCGAGTGGGCCGTCGTGGGCGGCGTTGCCCGTCGTCGAACCGGCCCCGCTGCGCGCGACAGCGGCGGCCAGGTCGAAGCCTGGCATCGCGTAGGGAACGACGACGACATCGTCGCCGAACACCTTGCGCACCATCGACTCGCCGTCGGCCAGATTGGTGAGGGTGACGATGACGTCGGCATGGCTGTGCTGCACAGCGGGCTGGGGTAGCAGCGCATGCAGCAGCGACTCGACCGACGGATCCGGTGCCGAGGCGTCCATTCTGGCGCAGCGCAGCTCGTTCACCATCTGGGGGTCGGACAGCGCATCGAGCCGCAGCAACTCGCGCAGCCGGGAAAGCCGCAGCGGCACAAAGCCTTCCGGTGGGATGCTGGCAAGGTCGTACCCGCTACCCTTGATGTACAGCACGTCGACAACGGCGCCGGTCACGTCCGTGACGGTGGTCTTGATCGAGGTGTTCCCGCCCCCATGCAACACCAGCGAAGGGTCGCCGCCGAGCAGCCGCGAGCCATAGGCGGCCTGCTCCAGTGGAGTGAGAGGTGCTGCGGTCGAATCCCAGTTGCTGCGCATGGTGTCCCTTGGAGAGTGCGGTGGTCAGTCGTCTGACAACCTACTGGTAACGGTTGAAGCGGCCAATGGCGTCCGGTCGACCGCTTCGGGTGGCGCCTCGGCCGGCTGCGTCCAGCCCCCGCGGACTAGGTTCGTCGTATGCCTCGGAAGAAGGACCCTGCCGCCGGAGACCATCGCCCGCCTGTGTGTGATCCGTCATGAGACGTGAAGCGGTGACGTCCCGCAGCCTTGCCGCGGTCGGCTACGACCCGGCGACCAACGTGCTGGAGATCGAGTTCTCCGAGGGTGGCGTGTATCAATACTTTGCCGTCCCGCGCAGCACCCATGCCGCGCTGATGGCGGCCGAACGCAAGGGCGCCTTCGTCAACAGCACTATCAAGCCGCGGCACCGCTTCGTCGAGGTCTACTGATCGCGATCACCATCGGCGAGGGCTGTTGCTGCATCGACCAGTTCCGGGAAGGACAGCGACGCCCGCGACACCAGTGTCAGCCTGGACAACTGCAGGATCGCGGTGGCTGCTCGCTGGTGCTGCTCGCCGGTCAACGCTTCCACGTCGCTGATCTTGGCCAGACCGACGATGCGGCGGGCCGCCTCGCAGCCGGCGAAGCCGAACGCGTCGACGCCGATGGCGTCCAACCACTGCCGCAGGAAGGCATTCGGGTACTTCTCCGGCGATCGTCGACTCGGCCACAGCTGCCACAGGCGGTCGGCGAAGGCGTCCCAGCTGTTCTGCACCGCCGCGAACAGCGAGTGGCCACGATCGTGCTCGCCGAGCACGCAGGCCCGCACCCCGGCGGCCAGCAGGTTGGCCCACAGCAGTCCGAGGTCGAATCCGACGGGGCCGTAGAAGGCGAATTCCGAGTCGAATGCCTTGACCGACAACGGCTCCGAGGCGGGCTCGCCGAGCCGGACGAAGATGCTGCCCGTGTGCAGATCCCCGTGCAGCAGCGCCTCCGCGGCGGTGAGGAAACGCAGCTTCATCGCCATCGCCGCTGCCACCCAGTCGACGTCGCGCTGCAGGGCATCGACGGTCGGCTGCACGCTGGGCTGAACAGAGTTGCGCTCGGCGCCGAGAAACGGCTCGGTGAAGATCACGTCCTCGGTGAGCGCGCACAACTCGGAATTGACGCTTTCCGCCGCCCGCAACCGGAACTTTTCCTCTCCGAGCGTCAGGAACGAGGTACCGAACGCGACGTCGGCGACGTAGCTGCCGACCACCTCGGCCACCCCGGTGTGATCTCTGCCGGCGTTCAGGTGGGTGCGCAACACCGTGTGGTCCGTCAGGTCTTCCAGCACAAGCACGTGTCGCTGGTCGTCGAAGTCGATCAGCCGGCAGACCGCATCGGAGACCGCGGAGTGGGCCCGGATGGCCGCCGCCTCCCTGGCCGCTCGCTGTTCCGTCATCGGCCACGCCGGCCCGACCAACCGCACGTAGGGCAGCGCTTGTTTCAAAACCAGCTTGCGTCCGTCGGCGCCGTGGCAGATGAAGACCTGGTTCAGGTTGCCATCGCCGACCTCGGTCACCGACATCTTATTGCTGGCAATGAGTCCGGCCAGTTCTGGGCGGCCGGCAATGTATTCCGGCACGGTCGCAACGGTGAGCGTCGAGGCGGTTGATGTCACGAGGCGGTCCGAGCACCGCGGCGCAGTGAGAAGGAGATCAGCAGCGCGAAGATGATCACTAATCCTTCGACCAGAGTCTGGGTGTAGTAGGGCAATCCGAGTTGCTGCAGGCCGTACAGCACCACCCCGATGAAGATCGCGCCGACGAAGGTGCCCAGCGCGTTCGGCTTGCGAGCGCCGAGGACGGCGTACCCGACCAGCGTCATCGCGACCGCATCCAGCAGGGTTGAATCGCCGGCGGTCACATCGCCTTGCCGCAGCCTGGATGCCAGGATGATGCCGGCGACAGCGGCGAGTATCCCGGAGATGGCGTAGGCGCCGAAGCGGAACCGGGGAACCCTGGCCCCGGACAGCCTGGCCGCCTCGTCGTTGCCGCCAACAGCGTAGAACACCCTGCCGTATCTGGTGCGCTCCAGGAACACCCACATCAGCAGGGCGATCACCAGGAAGATGTACACCGAGTACGGAAGACCGAACAGCTTGTCGCCGTCGATGGCGGCAAAATCCTCCGTCACTTTGCCTTTCAGCGGGGTCCCGCCGTTCAGGCTCATCCCGGTCACCAGCGTCTGTCCGTCCACCAGATACTGCTTGAGGCCCTGGACGGTGAACATGGTGCCAAGGGTGGCCAGCAGCGGCGGCACCTTGAGCAGCACGATCAGGGCGGCGTTGAAACTGCCCACCAGCAGCCCGACGATCAGGCAGGCGAAGATCGCCGTCACCCCGGTGAGGGCGAATCTGATCATGACCAGGGCAGCCACCGTCACCGACAAGCCGGCGCCGGCCCCCGCCGACAGATCGAGATCACCGACGACCGCGGTCAGCGTCATGCCGAGTGCGGCAATTCCGGCAACGGCCTGCGCCTGCAGGATCGAGGTCACCGTATTCATCGAGGCAAACCCGGTAATGCTGACGCCGAATACCGCGATCACCACGACGAAGACGATCAGCACGCCGTAGCGCACCAAAAAGTCCATCAGGGCAAACCGGTTCGCCGGGGTGCCGACCGCCGCTCCCGCTGTCATAGGTAATCCTTTCGCAGGTCTGCCGGTCGGTCGTTGATGGCCGGATCCGCAGCGATCTCGGACAGGCCCGCCCTTTCCAGTGGATCCTCGGTGGCGCCCAGCGCCGGTCCCGTTTCCGACTCGTCGGTCTTCCCGGCGATCAGCGCCGATGCGCGACTGCTCATCGCCTCTATCAGTCCACTTCTTGTCGCCGCGGACAGCCGAACGTCGGCAGCCACCGAGCCTTGTCGGAATACCACCAGACGGTCGGCCACCTCCATCGCCTCGTCCATGTCGGAGGTGGCGACCAGTACCGCGGCACCGGCCGACAGCGCGCGAATCGTCTCCCCGATGTCGTGACGTGCGTTGATGTCCACGCCGCGGAACGGCTCGTCTAGCAGTAGCACCCTTGGCTCGCCGAGCAGCCAGCGGCCGATCACCACCTTCTGCTGGTTGCCGCCGGACAGCGTCTCGATGGCGCTGGCCGGCCCCTGCGCGACGACACCGATCCGGTTCATCATGGTGCGGGCGGCTGTTCGTTCCCGGCGGCCGGACATCAAGGTCACCGTCGAATAGTTGCGGATGAACGGCAACGTCATTTGCTGCGACAGTGACCAGCCGGGAATGATCGCCTGCTCGTGCCTGGATTCCGGCGCCAGATAGACGCCACGGTCCCGCGCCTGGTCCGGGTGATGAGGCGCGAAAGGCTTGCCGTCAAGGGTGATCGCACCCGCCAGCGCCGGCCGTGCGCCGAACAGCCACTCCAGTAGTTCGGTCTTGCCGCTGCCCAGCAGCCCGAGCAGCACCGTCACCTCACCCTGCCGCAATTGCAGGTCAAAAGGCTTTGATTCGGCGAGCACCTGCACGCCGGTCATCTCCAGCACCACGTCGTCGCCGACCAACTCGGTGCGCTTCATCTCGGCGGGAGACCTGTCGAACAGGGCTTGCAGCACCACTGGCCAGTTGAACCCGCCGGCTGTCGGCGAACCGCGCTTCACCACCGGCGCAGGTGCCCTCTCGACGGCACCCGCGATCCCTTCGGTGGGCGCGGCAGCAGTGGGTGCCGCCTTGTCGAATTCTCCTTGCATGGCACCATCTCGCAGCACCCCGACGTGGTGGCACAGGGTGTCGAAGTCGGCGAGCTTGTGGCTGACGAACAACACCGTCATCCCGCCGGCCACCTGCTCGGTGACCAGTGCGAACAGCCGAGCGGTTTCCTCCGCGGACAGCGCGGCGGTGGGCTCGTCGAGGATCAACACCTCCGGGCCGCGGGACAGTGCCCGGGCCAGCACCAACAATTGTCGTTCGGAGACGCCGAGATCGCGGACCGGCGAGCGCATGACGGACCTGGACAGCGTGAGGCCGAGTGTGTCGGCCACCTCGCGGGCGTGCGACTCGGTGCGCCGCCTGGTGAACATTCGCGGACCGGCCGGGTCGGTCAGCTGGTCGAGCGCCAGGTTCTCGGCGACCGTCATGTTCAGCACCACACCGTCGTTCGGGTTCTGGTGAACCGTGCCGATCCCACGCCTGGTGGCGGCAAGTGGGTCGGCGAACGTTACCTGTTCTCCCCCCAGCGAAATCGTTCCTCCGTCAGGCTTCTCGGCCCCACTGAGGATCTTGATCAATGTCGACTTGCCGGCGCCGTTGGCACCCATCAAGCCGTAGATGGTCCCGCGGTCGATGCTCAGACCCACCCCCCGCAACACCTGAGTGGGGCCGAAGCGCTTGGTGATTCCGTGCACCCGAAGAACGTCGCCCGCGGACTCAGCGAGCTGGCTCATTCGTCTCCTTCAGCAGTGGTACGCAGCGGCGGCGCCGATGTCGGGGCCTAGCGCCGCCGCCGCGGTCTGGTCAGGCGCCGGGAGTGATCGTCGGGATCCAGCTGGCACCAAGGATGTCAGGAGTATTCAGCTTGGGGAGCGCCTTTCGCAGTCCCGGCATGTCGTTGACGTTGTCCTTCTTCAGCAGATCCTGGGTGATCAGCGCCGCCGGGATCACCATCTTGCTCGGCAGATCGACACCGTCGGCAGCCGCTACGGCGGCGCGGGCCATGATCGCACCGACGTTCGCCGGATCTGTGGCTGCCGTTGCCCGCCATTGGCTGCCGGCCGCCGTCATCAGTTGGATGTCCGCGGTCGAGATGTCGACGCCGTAGACCTTCACCTTGCTCATCGAGTCTTGTCGCAGCGCAATCAGAGTGCCCTTGCACAGCTCGTCGTAGGCGCAGAAGGCGATGGTGGTGCCGGGCGCGGACTTCAGCGATGCGGCACCCTCGCTAGCCGTGTCGGCGGCGACCGACGCTGTGTACTTGCCGAAGCGCGCACTCTGGGTGAATGTGGAATTGGTCTTCAAGAACTGCTGGTAGACCTTGTCCCGCGAATCCAGCGGGGCGATCCCAGATACGTTGACGTAGGCGATCTTTCCGCCGCCCGGGTTGTCCTGCTTCAGGTAGTCCAGGATCTTGGTGGCGATGGACGCGTCGTCCTGGGACAGGTAGAAGGCCTTGGTGTTGGTGATAGCGACGTCGTACACCACCACCGGAATACCGGCAGCAATCGCCTTGTCCACCTTGGGATTGATGGTGTCGGACAGGCCGTGGTCGACGATGATCACATCCGGCTTGGCGGCGATGGCGGTATCGAAGTCGGTGGCCTGCTTGGCGTTGTCATTGCGAGCGTCGAAGGTCGTCACCACCGCGCCGACAGCCTTGAGCTGCGCCGTCAGGCCGCTGCCCCACTGCTGGAAGTAGTCGCCGATCCCGGACTGGCGCACCAGGGCGACCTTGATCGCGGTCTTGGCGCCTGCCGGCTTGGTGCTTGGCAGGGTGAACAGTCCGGACGAGCCGGACGAGCTGGACACGGTGGCCGCTGAGCTCGGGGTGCCGGTTGCACTGGAGCCGGCTGCGCTGGAGCCGGCTGCGCTGGACCCTGCCGCGCTGGACCCTGCTGCGCTGGAGCCTGCCGCGCTGGAGCCTGCCGCGCTGGA
>JALYXB010000254.1 GCA_030947305.1 Actinomycetota bacterium
GAGCCAGGGACGGTGTTGCTGGTGGTACCGGCCGTCAGCGCCGTCGGCACCACGCTGGTCCCGGCAGCTGCGTCTCCGAAGTTGTTGATCGCCAACACCTGGGCCGCGATCTCGACACCGGCGTTGATGCCTGTCTCGGGTTCGAGTCCGGCATGCACTGCCCGCCCGATGGCCGACACCTGGTACAGCGAAACGCCTTTCCGTCCGGTCTTCAAGGCGCCGCCGTCGGCGCTGGCTTCCAGCACGAACGCGGCCGTTGCCGATCGCGCCTCCTGCTCGATCAGCCTTCTCGAGGTCGGCGAACCGATCTCCTCGTCACCGGTCACCAGCAGCGTCACCGCGGGCAGCGCGTCGCCGACGCGCAGCAGTGCCAGCGCGTGGAGTGCCATCACCAGGCCGGTCTTCATATCGAAACAACCTGGGCCGTACAGCATCCCGGCGTCCACCCGATAGGGCAGTCGCTGCAGGGTGCCGATCGGCCACACGGTGTCCTGGTGGGTGACCAGCAGTGCCCGCGGTGCTGGCGCCGCGGCGGAGTCGGCGTCACCCAATCGCCATCGCAGGTGCGTCCGACCGTCCACCACGATCCGTTCCGCGCCGACTCCCAGGTAACCGGCGCCGATCTCGTCGACCAGCGCGGCGCCGGCCGCCACCGCGGACAGCTCGGCGGTCGGCGTCTCGCAGCAGATCAGCTGCTGCAGATCGTGCAGCATCATCGGCAGCGCGGCGGTGGCGCGGCCGAGCAGGTCAACGGTCACCAGGCATTCTCCAGGTCGAGTCGGTGGCGGGAAACGCGTCCATGTTGGCAGTGCACCGGATGTCCTGTCCACGCCGGCGAAGGTAGGTTGAGGGTCATGACAGCGCTCGCTGCCGGGCCGGCCGGGGCACCCGGGCAGCCATTCGGCACCACCCTCACCGCCATGGTCACCCCGTTCGACGCGGCCGGGAAGGTCGACCTGGCTGCGGTCGGCGAGCTTGCTGCCCGGCTGGTCGACCAGGGCAACAACGGGCTGGTGGTGAACGGCACCACCGGCGAGTCACCGACCACCTCGGACGAGGAGAAGTCGGCGATCATCCGCGCCACTGTGGAGGCGGTGGGGCAGCGGGCCACCATTCTGTCCGGAATCGGCACCTACGACACCGCGCATTCGATCCAGTTGGCGAAGGATGCCGAAAGGGCGGGAGCGCACGGCGGCCTACTCGTCACGCCTTACTACTCGCGCCCACAGCAGGCCGGGCTGCTCGCGCACTTCACCGCCGTCGCCGACGCCAGCGGGCTGCCGATCATGCTCTACGACATCCCACCGCGGTCGGTGGTGGCCATCGCCCCCGACACCCTGAAGAAGCTGGCCGAGCATCCGCGGATCGTCGCGGTGAAGGACGCCAAGGGCGATCTGCAGGCCGGTTCGGAAGTGATCGCCGCCACCGATCTGGTGTATTACTCGGGTGACGATCCGCTGACGCTGCCATGGATCAGCATCGGCGCGGTCGGCATTGTGTCGATCATCGCGCACGTGGTCGCGCCGCACGTCAAGGCCCTCGTCGACGCGGCGAACGGCGGCGACTTCGCCACCGCCCGACGGATACATGAGGCACTGATGCCGGTTCATCGGGCGATGGGTCGTACCGGTGGCGGCGCCGGACTGGCCTTCGCCAAGTCGGCCCTGAAACAGACCGGATTTGACGCGGGCACCCCCCGGCTGCCGCAGCTCCCCGCCACCGATGAACAGGCAGCGCAGATCGCCGCAGACATGGCCGAACTCGCCCCACTGGAGTCACTCAGGGCAGAATCCACAGGGTGACCTCACAAGGCAGATCCTCCGGCAGAACCAGTACCGCCGAGTCCCCAGCGGTGACCGCGCAGAAGTTTGAATTGGTCCCGCCCCGACTGAATGCGGGCACCCTACGGATCGTGGCACTCGGCGGAATCGGCGAGATCGGCCGCAACATGACGGTCTACGAACTCGCGGGCCGGCTGCTGGTGGTCGATTGCGGGGTGCTGTTCCCGGAGGACGGACAGCCTGGCGTCGACCTGATCCTTCCTGACTTGCGGCTGGTCGAGGATCGCGTCGAAGACATCGAGGCGGTCGTCGTCACCCATGGCCACGAGGACCACATCGGAGCGCTGCCCTGGCTGCTGCGGCTGCGCAGGGACCTGCCGGTGATCGGCGCCCAATTCTCGCTGGCGCTGATCGCTGCTAAATGCAAGGAACACCGGATCGCCCCGAACCTGCGGGTGGTCAAGGAGCGCGAGCGACTCCAGGTCGGTGCCTTCGACCTGCAGTTTTTCGCCGTCAACCACTCGATCCCTGACGCCCTCGCCGTCGGTATCCGGACCGCTGCGGGCACCGTGCTGCACACCGGCGACATCAAGCTCGACCAGCTACCCCTCGACGGCAGGCTCACCGACCTCGGCGGTTTCTCCAAATTCGGCGATGAGGGTGTCGACCTGTTCATGGTCGATTCCACCAACGCCGAGGTACCGGGTTTCGTAGCTCCCGAGCGGGAGATCGGACCGGTGCTGGACAACTACATCCGGTCGGCGCCGCAACGGGTGATCGTCGCCTCGTTCGCCTCGCACGTGCACCGGGTGCAGCAGATGATCGACTCGGCTCAGAAGTACGGCCGGAAGGTGTCTTTCGTCGGGCGGTCGATGGTCCGCAACATGCAGATCGCCCAGGAACTCGGTCTGCTGACCGTGCCCGACGGGCTGGTGCGCAGCCTGGAAAAGGTGCTCGACCTGCCGCCGGAGCGGGTGATGCTGATCTCTACAGGCTCCCAGGGCGAACCGCTGTCGGCGCTGTCCCGGATGTCCCGCGGCGACCACCGCAGCGTGAACCTGCAGCACGGCGACACGGTGATTCTGGCGTCGTCGATGATCCCTGGCAACGAAACCAGTGTCTTCACCGTGATCAATGAGCTAGCCCGGATCGGCGTAACGGTGATCCACCAGGGGGTGGCCAAGGTGCACGTTTCCGGACACGCCTCGGCCGGCGAGCTGCTGTATTTGTACAACGCGGTACGGCCGAAGAACGTGATCCCGGTACATGGCGAGTGGCGGCATCTGCGGGCGAACGCGAAACTCGCGGTGGCAACAGGGGTTCCGTCCGAACGGGTGGTGCTCGCCCCCAACGGAACCGTCGTCGATCTGGCCCGCGGCCGGGCCAAGATCGTCGGGCACATCGACGTCGGCATGGTCTACGTGGACGGCAGCGCCGTCGGCGACGTCGGTGAGAACACGCTGTCCGATCGGCTGATCCTCGGCGAGGGCGGCTTCATCTCGATTACGGTGGCGATCGACTTGCACACCGGAAGGGCAGTTGCCTCCCCGACGCTGTCCGGTCGGGGATTCTCCGACGACCCGAAGGCGCTGGACGCCGTGGTGCCGTTGGTAGAGGCCGAACTGGCCCGCACCGAGGCGGACGGCATCACCGATCCGCATCGGGTGGCGCAGCAGGTCCGCCGAGTGGTCGGCCGCTGGGTCAGCGACACCTACCGTCGCCGGCCGATGATCATCC
>JALYXB010000012.1 GCA_030947305.1 Actinomycetota bacterium
CTACGACCCGGCCAGGACGACTCCCGAGCAGTTGTTGAAGGCGTTCTGGGAGAACCACGATCCGACCCAGGGCAACCGGCAGGGCAACGATATCGGCAGTCAGTACCGCTCGGCGATCTACTGGACCATCCCCGGACAGCGGGTGGCAGCTGAAAGTACTCGGGACGCGTTCGCAGAAGTGTTGCGTGCCAGCGGCTACGGGGCTTCCACCACCGAGATCGCTGCCGCCGGGCCGTTCTATTACGCCGAGGATTACCACCAGCAGTACCTGGACAAGAACCCAGGCGGTTATTGCACCCACGGGCCCAACGGCTTGACCTGCCCGGTCGGTATCGTCCGGCAGGATCAGCTGCCGAGCCAGCAGTCGGTGCTACCGGCGCAATAGACCGGAAGCCGCTCGAGCTGTCTGCCCGCCGACATGCGCGAGCCGTCCCACGTCGATGTTGCTGACGGCCGGCCCCGCGCTACCCGACCAGCAGAATGTGCTGATCGGGTAGCGCCGCGGGACCAACAGCCACTGGGCGGGGCGCCGTCGGAGGTGCTACTGGCCGGGGCCGCCCGCATGCAACGCCGACACATCGGAGGCGGTCAGCGCACGATCGAATACCTGGGCGTTGTCCACCGTTCCGTTGAGGTAGTCGACCGGGTTGCCGTTGAACTTGCCTCGACCGACCTCGAGGTTGCCGGTTCCCTTGTCGCCGCCACCCAGGATGCCGACCGAGCCGGCCAGCGCGCCGTCGACGTAGATCGACAGCTTCGAATTCGTCACGTCCCGGACACCCACCAGGTGATACCAGCGGCCGGCGACCGGCTGACCGATCGAGGCGAGGGCTCGCACGCTGGCAAAACTGAACGCCCAGCGCTTGTCTGCGCCCGAGTATTGGAGGAAGAAGGCGCTGTTGGCGTCCCCGTCCTCACTCATCACGGTTTGGAATGCGCCACCGACGTCGTTCAGCTTGACCCAGGCCGAGACGCTGTAGTTCGTGTTCTCGGTCGGAATCAGCGTTCCAGCAGATTCGGCGAACTGGTTCGATCCGTTGAGAACAAGCGCGTTGCCGGCGAGGCCAGGACCAGTGGTCGCACCGTTGCGGAGGGTGAGATCGTGCTGCCCGACGCTGTCGGCGGCGGTCGTGCTGCCCGCTGGCTCGTCGAACTTCCACCGGTCGACTCCGCCGAGTCCGGGGGTGCCGGGGGGTGCGGGCGGAGTGGGCTTGGCCCCGGCGGCGATCACCGCGAGGTTGGAGGCACGCACCCGCGCCTCGTCGACCTTCTCGACCTTTCGGTCGTAGGTGAAGAAGCCGTTCTGCTCGCCTTCGACATCGGTGATCTGGGTGTAGACCGATCCGGACAGGCCGTAGGGCGCGCCCTGATCGCGTAGCACCGCATTGTTCGCCTCGTAGGCGGCGTTCAGCGCGGCGGCATCCTTCACCGAACCGTAGGGATTGATGGAGGCCGTCGGCCAGAGGTGACCCGGGACCGACAGGGTCAGCCCGCCGTGTTCGCCATCGATCGAGGCCCGCGTTGCGTCCGGCGCCGGCAGCGCCGGGCCCTGATATTGGTGCCAGTCGATCACGTCACCGGTGCCCGGGTCGCCTGGTGTGTCGCAGCAGTTGGCACCGCTGCGGTCATTGACCAGCCGCGACGGGTCCTGTGTCTTGACCTGAGCGCCGACGTCCGTCGCCGCCTGCACGCTCCACTGGCCCCAGCCCTCGTTGAACGGGATCCAGCCGATGATCGAGGTGACGTTCTTGAGCTGGGTGACCATCTGCGCGGTTTCGGCGCGGAAGTTGGCCTTATCGCCGTTGGTGAGCGAGCCGTTGCGGCCGGTCGGCAACGCGGGTGAGTCCTGCCACACCATCATCCCGAGCTTGTCCGCCCAGTAGTACCAGCGCGCAGGTTCGATCTTGATGTGCTTGCGAATGGTGTTGAACCCGAGATCCTTGGTCTTCTGGATGTCGAACTTCAGCGCCGCGTCGGTCGGCGCTGTATAGATGCCATCCGGCCAGTACCCCTGATCCAGTGTTGAAAGCAGGAACGTCGGCTTGCCGTTGAGGGTGATCCGCTGCTTGCCGTTGACGTTCGTGACCGCGATGGATCGAAGCCCGGCATAGCTCTCGACGGTGTCGGTGCCCCTCCCGCGCAGGGTGGCTTTGAAGGTGTACAGGAACGGGTCGTCCGGACTCCACAGGTGTGGCTTGGCCACCGTCAGTCTCATCGGTGCGTCTGCCGCGCCTCTTCCGCTGGCCACCTTCTGCTTTCCGGCGTAGACATCGACGGAGAGCCGTTCCTTGGTCGGATCGCCGTTGAGCGTGGTGTGAATCGTGAACGACGAAGTCGCGACGTCCGGTGTCGCTGTGAAGGAGGCGATGCTGGTGGCCGCCACCGGCTCGAGCCACACCGACTGCCAGATGCCGGAAGCAGCGGTATAGAAGATTCCGCTCGGATCCAGTCGCTGCTTTCCGACCGGGATGGTGGCGCTGTCGACCGGAGAGTGCACGGCGACCACGATCTCCTGCGCACCCTTGGACTTCAGCACGCTGGTGATGTCGACGCTGAATGCGTCGTAGCCGCCGGTGTGGCGGGCGAGCTCGGTGCCGTTCACGTACACGGTGGCGTCGTAATTAACCGCTCCGAAGTTGAGTCGTACGTGCCGGCCCCGGGTGGTGAACTTGTGCGGGATATCCACCAAGCGGCGATAGAACATGTAGTCGGAGTGCTTCTGCACTCCGGACAGGACGGACTCGGCCGGATACGGCACCAGGATCTGGCCACTCAGGTCGGTGCCCAACGGCGGCGGGCTGAAGCCGTCGGTCTCCTGGTACTGCCAGAGTCCGTTCAGACTCTGCCACTGCGGAGCGGCTACCGACGGGCGGGCGAGTTGCGGCCGCGGATAGTCGGGAAGCGCGTTGGACGGCGAAACCGCGGCAGTCCACGGGGTTGGCAGCGGGGCGGTCAGGCCACTCCAGGTGTCCCCGGTCGGAGCTGCGGCGGCTTGTGCACCCCCGGGGGTGGCGATCAGTCCGATGCTGCAGGCGGTGGCCAGCGCGATGCCGAGCCACCTTGCGCGTGAGTGTGTCATTCGTGACCAACTTCCTTGTGGGTCGGGTGGTGGTTCTGCCGCCGAAGCGACGGCTGTCATGGTCCGAAACCTGGAAGCGGGACACCGCAATCGTTCCGGGGCCCCACGCGGGCCGAACACGGTGGGAAACTCAACAGTCACCGCCGGGCTCGTCATCAATCGCTCATCATGCAAGCAAGGCTTGCCGCGGCAGGTCAATAGCTGTCATCCGTTTGGTGCAGAAAGTTCCAGAACTGATCAGCTTCGATCACGCCGAGTAGCGGGAGGCGTCGACGTGCCGTTCGTCAGCCGATGGCTGGTGGCCGGATTCCCGTCGCTGTGTCCCCGGTGTGGACGTGCACTCCGGCCGCGGCGATGGCCGCGAGCAGGGCAGGATTGCCACCGTCGTCGGTGACCAGGTGGGCAATGCGAGCCGTCGGTACGGTCTGGAACATGGTGTCGACGCCCAATTTGGTGTGGTCGGCGAGAACGACGACTTCCTGGGCGGCGGCAGCGATCGCCTGGTCAACGCCGGCTACGTGCATGTTGGGGGTCGACAGGCCCCGTTGGACGGTCAAGCCGTTGCCTGACAGGAATGCCCGCCGCACCCGCAGCTGGGCGAAGGCATGCTCGGCGCCACCGCCCACCAGTGCATATGTCGATCCGCGCAGCGATCCACCGGTCATCACGACGTCCGCGGAAGTACGGGCCAGAACCTGCGCCACCAGCAGCGAGTTGGTTACTACGGTGAGGTCCTTGATCCGGACGAGGCGCCGGGCGAATTCCTCGGTGGTGGTGCCGGCACCGATGACGATGGCGTCGCCCTCTTCCACCAACATGGCGGCGACATCGGCGATGGCCACCTTCTCGGCGGCCGCGACCAGACTCTTCTGCCGGTAGCTCTGTTCGTGGGACAACCCGCCCGGTAGGGCAGCTCCGCCGCGGCGTCGGTCGACCAAACCGTCGCTCTCCAGGGCCTTGATGTCCCGCCGCACGGTGACCTCAGAGCTTCGAACCGCCGTAGCCAGGTCGTGCAAGGTCACGACTCCGCGAGTGTGGACGAGGTCGAGAATGGCCTGCCTTCGCTCAGCTGCGAACATCTTTCCACCAGGTCGATCGAGCGTTGGCGGATCCTGACACCGCGGCGCACGTCGACGCCTCGAGCTTCGACGAGGGTGCCGGGGGAGTGGGAGGCCCCGCTGGGTTGTCCGAACCTATCAGAATTGGACATCTGAGCAACTGCCGATGGGCGATACCCCATCGCCTTCCGGACTTCTATACCTGATCGTTATCACTCGGATCCGTGATCGGTCTTGACAGTAGATGTCCCCGCAGCGCACAGTTCGCCGGAAGCTGGGGACGATCCGACACCGCCAGGTAGGCGTCATGGACCCGCGACCAGACTCGCCCTCGGTCGCTGCAACCGCATCTCGACCACGCTCGTTACAAGGGAGTGACCTGCATGACCGCACGCCTCAATCGCACGCGTCAGACGCTCGTCGTGGCCGTCGCACTCTGCCTCGCCGCCGCTGCCGGCTGTAGCAGTACGAATTCCAACAATTCCAGCTCGTCGGCAGCTGCCGGTTCTGTCGCGCCTGCGGCGAGTTCCGCTGCCCAGCCCTCGGCGGCCGGACCCTCTTCGCCCGCCGGACCCGCCTCCGGCTCGGCAGCAGCATCCGCCTCGGCGCCTGCCTCCGGCTCGGCCCCTGCGTCGGCCTCGGCGCCTGCCTCCGGCTCGGCCCCTGCCTCCGGCTCGGCACCAGCTTCCGGCTCGGCACCAGCTTCCGCCTCGGCACCAGCTTCCGCCTCGGCACCTGCCTCCGCCTCGGCCCCCGCATCCGGCGGCGCTGGAGCTGGATGTACCGCCGCCAAGCTGGGCTACCCGACGATTGCCGACTTCAAGGGCGTCAAAGTCGGCTTCTCCCAGTCCGAACCAGACAATGCTTCCTTCCGGGCCGCCGAGACGAAGTCGATGCGGGACGAGGCCAGCAAGCAGGGCGCAGAGTTGCTCTACGCCAACGCGAACAAGGACCCGCAGAAGCAGATCGCCGACATCAAGGACCTGATCACCAAGGGCGCGAAGCTGCTGATCGTGGCACCGTTGAACAGTGACGGCCTGCAGCCGGCGTGGGACGCGGCAACTGCGGCCAAGGTGCCGGTGGTGACCGTCGACCGCCTCGTGTCGCAGACCCCGTGCAAGGACTACGTGACCTTCATCGGCTCCAACTTCGTCAAGCAGGGAACGCGCGCGGCCGACGCCATGGGCAAGGCGCTCGAGGGGAAGGGCAACGTGGCAATCCTGCTCGGTTCGTCTGGCAACGGGGTCACTACCGACCGCACCAGTGGGTTCGTTGACGAGATGAAGGCGAAGTTCCCGAACATCCGGATCTCCAAGCAGCAGACCGGCGATTTCGACCGCGCCAAGGGGCAGGCTGTCGCATCGCAGCTGCTGCAGGCCGATCCGACGATCACGGGGTTCTACGCCGAGAACGACGAGATGGGCGTCGGCGCTTACAACGCCATCAAGGCGGCCACCAAGGTTCCCGGCAAGGACATCAAGATCGTGTCGGTCGACGGGATCAAGGACGCCGTGTCGAAGATCGCGACCGGCGAGTACACCGCGGTCATCCAATCCAACCCGCGCTTCGGCCCGCTGGCGTTCAAGGCGCTGATGGACTTCGAGAAGGGCACCCCGGTACCCGCGAAGATCATCATTGACGATGGCGATTACCTGGATGCCGCTGCGGCGAAGGCCAAGATCGACCAGGCCTTCTAGTCTGCAGGCTCCGTCCGGAAACCGTCGAACACGTGGACTCGAATGGAATTGCTGGGCATGACACTCACGGACCGCACTGATACAGCACCGGTTCTCGAGGCGAAGGGGATCAGCAAGACCTTTCCCGGGGTCAAGGCTCTGCAGGATGTTTCGGTCAGTTTTCGCGGCGGCGAGGTGCACGCCCTCGTCGGCGAGAACGGTGCCGGCAAGTCCACCCTCATCAAGCTGCTGACCGGCGTCTACCAGTTGGACGCCGGTCAGCTGCTGTACCACGGTCGTCCCGCTTCCTTCGCCAATCCGCGCGCGGCGCAGGACGCGGGCATCAGCACCATCTACCAGGAGGTGAACCTGGTGCCGTTGCAAAGCGGTGCCAGGAACCTCTTCCTGGGAAGGGAACCGCGTACGGCGCTGCGGCTGGTGGACTACAAGAAGATGGACCGGGACGCAGCGACCCTGCTCGCGGAGTTCAACATCGACGCCGACCCGTCGGTGCCGGTGGCAACGCTGGCTCTCGGGGCGCAGCAGATGATTTGCGTAGCGCGCGCCATCTCGCTCAAGGCCAGTGTGGTCGTGATGGACGAGCCGACCTCATCGTTGGAGACCCGCGAGGTGGAAACACTGTTCCGCCTCATCGAGCGGCTCAAAGGCGCTGGCATCGCCGTCGTTTACGTCAGCCACCGACTCGACGAGCTCTATCGGATCTGCGATCAGGTCACCGTGTTGCGGGACGGCAAACTCGTGCATTCAGGTCCGCTCAGCGAACTACCGAGGAAACAACTGGTTGCCACCATGCTGGGTCGGGAACTGCTCGAGCAGCACTCCCGCTCCTCCATCGCGGGGCCGCTCGACGCCACTGTCGAGCGCGCGGAGCCGGTGCTGGTTGCCACCGATCTGGACCGACGTGGGCTGCTGCACGATGTCAGTCTCGGCATCCGCGCCGGCGAGGTGGTCGGACTCGGCGGCCTGCTCGGTGCCGGCCGCAGTGAGACGGCCAAAGCCATCCTGGGGGCTCAGCTCATCGATTCCGGCACTGTCATGGTGGACGGTGACATCATCAGGTCGGGCTCACCAGCGCGGTCGATCGAAGCCGGCGTCGTGCTGCTACCCGAGGACCGGAAAGCGGACGGCATCCTGCCGAACCTCTCCATTCGGGACAATATCGTGCTGGCTGCCCTTCCCCGGTTGTCCAAGCGCGGAATTTTCTCCGACAGCGCGGCCAACAAACTGGTCGACACCTTCATGAAGCGCCTGAACATCAGGGCCTACGGAGCCGCCCAAAAGGTCGGAACACTGTCCGGTGGCAACCAGCAGAAGGTGCTGCTGGCACGTTGGCTGTGTCTGGAACCAAAGATCCTGATGCTCGACGAGCCGACTCGGGGCATCGACGTCGGCGCCAAGGCCGAGGTCCGCCGACTGATCGACGAGCTCGCCGAACAGGGCCTCGGGGTGCTGCTGATCTCCTCCGAGACAGAGGAATTGGTCGACGGCTCGCACCGAATTCTGGTGCTGCGCGACGGCTCCATCGTCGACGAATTGGGGGGAAGCCGACTGACCGAAGGAGCCTTGGTGCAGGCGATTGCCGGAACCGTTGACGACGAAGCGGGAGGCGATGAGCGTGTCTGAGGTGGTCGACCGGCCGGCGCGAAAGATCGACCGAGGAAAGGCTTTCGGCCTTCTTCAGGAGAACGGCGTGTACGTAGCGCTGGCATTATTGGTGCTCTACAACGCCTTCTTCACCAACTTCTGGTTGACCCCGACCAATCTGAAACTCCAGTTGGTGCTGGTCGCACCGATTCTCATCGTGGCGCTGGGGATGGCGCTGGTAATCGGTACCGAGGGCATCGACCTGTCGGTCGGAGCGACGATGGCTATCTCCGCATCCGTCATCGGGCAGTCCCTGGACGCCGGCCTGCCCGCTTGGTTGGTCATTGTGCTGGTCTTGATCGTCGGGATGCTGGTCGGGTCGATCGGCGGCACCCTTGTCGCGTTCTTCGAGGTGCAGCCCATCGTCGCCACCCTCGCCATCTTGGTGGCCGGTCGCGGGGTCGCCGTCCTGCTACAGGCCGCAACATTGAGCGTGTCGGACCCGACGTTGCTGAAATTCGGCTCCGGCTCCTTCCTCGGCATCCAGGCGCCCTTCTACGACGCCCTCGTCCCGGTGATCATCATTGCGCTGGTGGTGCGACGCACCGTCTTCGGCCGGCGGATCGTCGCGATCGGCGACAACGTTCGCGCGTCCTATCTATCCGGAATCCCGGTGCGCAGGACGCTACTGACCGTCTACATCGTCAGCGGGATACTCGCGGCCTGGGCCGGCTTGGTTGTCACCACCTTCACCAGTACCAACGATCCCAGCACCAACGGCCTTGGATATGAGCTGTATGCCATCACCGCCGTGGTGGTCGGCGGGACGGCGCTGACCGGCGGTCGGGTGCGGATCATCGGCACCATCGCGGGGGCACTTGTCATGCAGGTTCTTCGCAGTACCTTGGCCTTTCACAACTTCAGCGATGCCACCACCCAAATGGTCATCGCCGTCATCATCCTGATCGCGGTGTTGGTCCAGCGGAAGCGAGCACGGTCATGAGCAATACGCCTGGACTGTCCCTGGACGCGGCGCGCGGCGCCGGCGTCGAGGCGTCTCTGGGCGCAAAGTCCCGGAAGGCTCGGCTGGCCCACCTGCTGCAGCGCGACGGCGTAGGCGCCATGGTTGTGCTCGTCATCGTCGTCATCGTCGCGGCGCTGCTGGTTCCCTCTTTCGGGACCCTGGGCAACCTGCGGAATGTGCTGATCGCGGTGTCCTTCCCGGCCATCATCGCCATCGGCATGACCATGGTCATCATCACCGGTGGCATCGATCTCTCGGTCGGATCCGTCTATGCGCTCGGCGCGATCCTGTGCACCAAGTTCCTCGACCCGAGCAAGGGGTACGGCAAGGGAGCGCTGTTGGCGATCGTGGTGGCGATGGCAGCAGCTCTGCTGGTGGGGCTGGTGCAGGGGGTACTGATCGCCCGGCTTGGCCTGCCGCCGTTCATCGTCACCCTTGCCGGTCTGTACGGCATTCGGGGCCTGGTGTTCTTCGTCAGCAACAACGGCAACGACGTCTATTCCGCTCCGCAGACGGGCGCCTTCTACCGGTTCGGCACCGGATCGCTGTTCACTCTTGGCTATCCGGTGCTGTTCGCCATCGTTCTGTACATCATCTGGCACGTCGTGCTGTCCCGTACCTCGTTCGGCCTGACCACCTACGCACTGGGCGGAAGCGAGGACGCATCCTCGCTGATGGGCCTCAAGGTACGCAGCACAAAGGTCCGGCTGTACGTGCTCTCCGCCGGTCTCGCCGGTCTGGCCGGGGTGCTGGCCGCCGCCTACAGTCAGTCCGGCACCCCGGATCTCGGCAGAGGTTTCGAGTTGAACGCGATCGCCGCCGTCGTCATCGGGGGCACCCTGCTCACCGGTGGAGCCGGCTCACTCATCGGCACCGCTGCCGGTGTCCTGCTCCTGGGCGCAGTGAGCAGCTACATCAACCTCGGCACCAGCCTGCCGCAGGCAGCCCAGGCCGTCGTCACCGGCGTGTTCGTCATCGCCGTGGTGATAGTGCAGCGCTACCTGAACAAGGTGCAGCGACAGTAGTCGGCACTGGGCGCGCAGCGGGTCCAGTTGTCGGCCGTCGACGTTGCCAGGGTGGGTTGCCGAGCGTTACAGATTCCCGGCCGCCATCTCCGTCAACAGATGGTCGGCCTGCCGAATCGCCAACGCGACGATCGTCAGGGTCGGGTTCGCGGCCGCCCCCGTGGTCATCTGCGAGCCGTCGCTGACGAACAGGTTCGGCACATCATGCGCCCTGCCCCACTTGTCGACGACACCGTCCTGCGGATCCTCACTCATCCGGCAGGTGCCGAGATTGTGCGTCGAGGGATATGGCGGCGTGTGGTGAACGGAGTTGGCGCCGACGGCGCCGTAGATCTTGTCGGCGGAGGAATACGCGTGATTCCGCAATGCCACGTCATTGGCGTGATCGTCGAAGTGCACATCCGGCACCGGCAACCCCCTTTGGTCCTTGACGTCGGTATTGAGGGTGACCCTGTTGCTCGACTGTGGCATGTCCTCACCGACGATCCACATGCCGGCGGTCCGCTCGTAGGCGTCCAACTTCTCGGTGAACGATCGACCCCACTCGCCCGGCTCGACGAAGCTGGCCAAGAAGGCCGGCCCCAGCGACAGCGTCTCAAGGTAGTAGCCGCCGGCGAACCCACGGGACGGGTCGTAGACCGCCTCGTCGGCGATGATCCCGGCCATTGTCTCGCCGCGATACATGTGCACCGGCTTGTCGAACTGTGCGTACGCCGAGCCGGTCACGTGACGCATGTAGTTGCGGCCCACTTGACCGGACGAATTCGCCAGGCCGTCGGGATGCAGCGGGCTGGCGCTCAGCAGCAATAGCCGCGGCGTTTCGATGGAATTGCCTGCGACACAGACGATTCGGGCCGCCTGCTGGTGCAGGGTGCCGCCGGCATCCAGGTACTCGACGGCGTTGACTTTGCCGGCGTCGTCGTGGGTGATCCGCACCGCCTGGCACTCCGGCCGCAGGTCGAGCTTGCCGGTCTCCAGCGCCCGCGGAATCTCCCGCACCAGCGTCGACCACTTCGACCCCTGCTTGTCACCCTGGAAGTTGAACCCGTCCTGCACGGTCGCCGGGCGGCCGTCGTACGGCTCGGCGTTGGTGGCGTACGGACCGGTGGCATAGAAGCGATATCCGGCGCGCTCCGCACCATTGGCGAACACCCGGTAGTTGTTGTTCGCCGGCAGCGGCGCTCGCCCATGCCGATGGGTGGAGCCCATCGCGATCTCAGCCCTGTCGTACCAGGGCGCCATCTCGGCCAAGTCGATGGGCCAGTCCAGTAGCGACGCTCCGTCGATATCCCCATAAGTGCTGCGGGCCTTGAACTCGTGCTCCATGAATCGCGGTGTCGCGCCGGACCAATGGGTGGTCGACCCGCCGACGGCCTTGACGATCCAACAGGGCAGGTTCGGGAAATCCGTTGCCACCCGCCACGATCCGCTGGTGGTGCGCATGTCCAGCCAGGCCATTTGACTGAACGCCCGCCACTCGTCGTTCTCGTAATCGTCGGCAGTCAGGTGGGGACCTGCCTCCAGTACCACACACTTGACATCCTTCGCCGTCAGCTCGTAGGCGAGGGTGCCGCCGCCGGCGCCAGACCCGATGATGACAACTACCGATTCCTTTTCGTCGATGGTGGCCATCACCCATCACCTTGTCCAGCCGGCGCAGAGGGCAGCACGATCTCGTCTCGTTTCTCCTCGGAGTTCTCCGCTATCCGCGGTGTGGGCAGCCAGTCCAGATCGTCGAATCCGCGGTCAAGGTAGCCGCCCTTGTCGAACGAGCTGCCCTGATAGCCCAGCAGGTCCCAGACCTCGTGGTCGTCGTAGAGGGCGACAACAGTGGTGCTGTGCACCAGCTTGAAGAATCGCCCGTCGGCGATTCGTTCGACCACGGCCGTGGCCTCGGCGTCGCTGAGGGCACCGAAATTTCCGCCGGCCCGCTGGTCGAGATCGTCGAGCCCGGTGGCCAGCAGATTGTCGGCGTCGGCGTCCTGCACTGTCTTGGCGGTGCGCTCGTACGGCGCGTCGGGAAAAGTCGGGTGCGGATACGCCACCCGCAGCAGCCGCATCAGGGTGGCCACCTGAGCGGTGGTCAATTCGCTGCCGTCCGGCTGCCCGCTGGCCGCGGTGTCGCGCTGCAATTCGGTCGGCCGCTGCTGGTCGCTGTCGGCCGGCTGTCGTTCCTCAGATGCGGTGTCGGACACGGATCCTCCTTTTCACACCTGGCCGCCGCACACCACCTCGGGTGCAGCGTGAGCACACCTTAGGGTCCACTCGCCGGTCCGGCCAGCAGGAGTTCTCACCCGATGAGAAGCGGTAGATCTGATCGACACGGGGCATATCGGTCAGTGGTGCGAGCCACGCAGCAGGCCGCCCACCCGCGACGCGACCTGACGCAGTCGGGCCTCGATCTGGGGTTCCCGGCCGATGAATCGCTCCGGCTGTGCCGACACCGCCACCGAGCCGAGCAGTGACACGTCGGCGCCTCGAACCGGGACGGCCGCGCACCACCAGCCGGGCAGGAACTCGCCGTGTTCCCAGGCAACGCCGCGCCGGCCGACCTCGACCAGATGCGGATCGAGCACCGTCCGTTCGGTGATGGTGCTGGCTGTCAGCGCCCGCAGACCGCTGCGGGCCACGTACATCTCGCGGCCCGCATCGTCCAGTTCGGCGAGCAGGATCTTGCCGAACGCGGTGGCGTGCGGTACCTCGTGGAACCCGAACCGCATCGGTTGCAGCCGTGGGCATTCCGGCGAATCGACGACGTGCGCCACCACCAGCTCCGAGCCGCGAAGGATCGCCAGATACGCCGCGAAACCGGTGGACTCGTGCAGCCGCGCGATCTCCACGGTCACCGGCCGGGACAATCCGAGTTGGCGGTGCAACGACAGGCCGAGGCGGTGCAGCTTGTGGCCGAGTTCGTAGCGCCCGTCGCTGCGGATGTGCACCAGGTAGTCGCTGTCGACCAGGTCGGTGGCCAATCGGTACACGGTAGGCAGTGGAAGGCCGGTGGCGTCGGCGATCTCACGGGCGCTGGCACCGCCGCGTCCAGCGACCACCTCGAGGATGCCGAGGGTGCGTTCCACCGGGCCGGAGCGGGTACTGCCGGTCAAGGCGTTCCGCCGTGCGTCATGCCGTTCATCGTGCACCTGTTGACGGCTCCGATGTTGACGCAGCTGATGCCGGTCACCAGTATCGAGTGACCGCTCGTCGTTCGGCGCGGGGAAGCGTTGCCATGGAGGCCAGTCATGTACCTGATCGTGGTCAAGTTCGACACCAAGCCCGAATGGACCGACAGGTGGCTCGACCTGGTGAGGGACTTCACCGAGGCCACCCGCAGCGAAGCGGGCAACCTGTGGTTCGAGTGGTCGCGAAGCGTGGACCGTCCGGCCGAGTTCGTGTTGGTGGAGGCGTTCACCGACGAAGGGGCGGAACCACACGTCAACAGCGAACACTTCGCCAAGGCCATGCAGGAGCTGCGACCGGCGTTGGTGGCCACACCGAAGATCGTCAGCCGGCAGGTTGAGGGCGATGGCTGGGGTGAGATGGGCGAGCTGACGATCGACTGACCGCCGGCTGCGCCGATTGCCAACGAGTCCGCTAACTGGCACGGACATGCTCGCCGATGGTTTCCTGGACAGCATGAAGCTCACCCCGGCACTGGAGAACGCGTTCAACGAACAGATCACCATGGAGTTCGAGGCGTCCATGGTTTACCGCCAGCTGGCGATCGAGATGGCGATCAGTGACCTGCCAGGGATGGCCGGCTGGCTCCGGCATCAGGCGGACGAGGAGATCGTGCACGCGAACAAGTTCATCGATCACCTGGCAGATCGCGACAACCACCCCAAGATCGGCGCCATTGCTGGCCCGAAGGTAGAGGTGAAGACCGTCCTCGATTGCTTCAAAGCCGCCCTTGCCCACGAACAGAGGGTGTCCGAGTCGATTCGCAATCTGGTCCGGCAGGCCGAGGAGGCCGGTGACTTCGACTCCCGTCCGCTGCTGAACTGGTTCCTGTCCGAGCAGATCGAAGAGGAGTCGACAGTCAACGAGATCGTCGGCCGGATCGAGCTGATCAATAACGATGGGCCAGGTCTGTTGCGGCTGGACGATGAGCTGAGCAAGCGACCCACCGCCACCACGGAGAGCACCTCCGGGCCGGAGTAACTTTCGCTAGCGGCCACGCGGGGTCAGCAGCGCCAGGGTGTCGGCCAACTTAGGCGATCACCCTGCCGGTCGATGCCGCGACGCCCAGCACCGCCACCCGCGCCGTGGTCCGGCCCGGTCGGAGCCGAAGAAACGGCCGCGGATCAGCGATTGGGTCGGTTTCACTTACCTGGCGCGCGTGCGCGTCGAGGGTGCGCATCGCACTGGTCAGGGCTGCCAGCTGTCGGCGAACGCCTGGTATTCGACCTCGCCGAGCTCGGTGCCCGGCAACGGGTCGTCGAAGTGCACGTGAAAGGTGCGCAGGTAGGTCAGGCCGGAGCGTTCCATCACACCCCGCGAGCGGGTGTTGACGAACATCGTCTCTGCCCACACCCGGCGCAACCCTAGGTCGTCAAAAGCTCTGTGAATCAAAGCTATTGTGCCCTCGGTCGCCAATCCGCGACCCCAGGCGCGCCGCCGTAGTCGATAGCCGAGGGTTGCCTCGTCGGCCGGCGAAACCGTCCCGGGCCGATCTTGCGGAACCGACAGTCGCAGACTGAACCGGCCGAGGAAGCTGTTGTCGTTGTGGTCGAAGGCGAGCCATCGACCGAACTGCGGATGCGTGCGGTCCTCGGCCAGTACCTGGGGAATCAGCACGTCGACGATTTCCGGCCGAGGAGTCGGAATCCCGGTGAGATGCCGCATCACCTCTGGATCTCTGTCCAGCTCGACCAGCAGCTCGGTGAACTCGTCGATGGTGTCCGCGGTGATCTTGCGCAGCAGCATCCGGGCGGTGCTGAAGTCCCGCGCGTCCGCTCCGCCGACGTGTCCGGTCACGCTGGCGAGGCTAACCCGGCTGTCCATCCAAGTGGGCACCGATGGCGCCGGCTTGCGGGCTGCCGGCCGTCAGATTGCTAGCCGAACAGCCGCCAGCCGTCGGCGTCGGCCGCCAGTTCGACGATGTCGCCGAAGCAGGCGGTCAGCCCGTCCGAAACGTCGGTTGCCAGCCGCGGGAGTACCCGCTCGATCAGCGCACGGCTCGCCACCACCACTACCGCCTCGCCCCGATACGCGTCGGCGATGCCCTCCAGCGCCGCAACAGCAGTGTCCGGCAACGGTTCGGCAGCTGCGTCCAGCCCGTCGGTGGCCACGGCTGTGACGCCGAGCAGTTCGGCCAACCGGCATGCCTGCTGGCGCCGATCGTGGGCATGGTGCACGGCTGCGATGCGTTCAGGTCGCAGTAGCACCGCCAATGCCGCGACCTGGGCAGTGTCGGGCGAGTGGCCGGGCTGGCCGGGCTCGGGCTGCCGGATCACGAAAAGCCTTGCCGGACAATGCACGTCACTCATCGCACATCGCACCTCGGGTCCCGTCCACGGTCATTCGCCGACGGTGCCGTCGATGGCTTTGCGGAGCAGCTCGGCGCGCCCACAGTGTTGCGCTCAGCCGATCGAGACCGTCGCCCGGGTGGGTGGCCGCCAGCCCGGCCGCATCGGGTCCGTCGGTCTTCTCCGCGATGGTCTCCCGCAGGTAATCGAGAAACCCGGACAGCAGGGTGGGTTCCTCGCCGGTGGTGGCCGGGTCGATGCGGGTCACCACGCCGACACTAGGACGACGGGTGGAAATAGCCCATGTTTTTCGGTGCGACGCACGGCACCATGGACAGATGTACGTCGCCGGCAGGGAGCGCTGGAAGATCTCCATCGACGAGCCGCAGGTGCTGCGGATCGCCCTCTATCTGCGCGACATCGTTGGGTTGACGCCACGGACCGTCCCGGAGATCCCGCCGCTCGACCCGCCGCCCACCGTGTGGCCGGCCTGGGTGCGTCGGCCCGAAGAGCCGGCACCGGTCCGGTTGACCGAGGTGCAGCGGGAGGCGGCGTCGGCGCAATGGGCTCTGTGGTGGAAGGAAGCACTGGTCGGAAGAGAGTCTGCCCTGCAGGCGCTCACCCAACCGTCCTTCAGGTCATTCGCGCAGCTGCCCGACCTGCGAGCGCTGCTGGTCAACTACGTCGCGAACGCCCAACTCTGGTCAAGTGCAATGGCCGACGACCCGCGGGTGAAGCGGGACCATCTCGCGCCCGGTATGCGGCTCACCGAGTTGGTGAGCGATCTGGAGCAGGCGGCCGGCCGAAGTTCCCGCCCGTTCACCCTGCGAATCACCGTCATTCCAGTTCAGACCAAGCATGCCTGGGTCCTTGATCATCACCACCTGCTGATCACCCATCACCTGATCAGGGACGACGAGAACGTGCTTGACTGGCTTCGACCGCAGATCAAGGCATTGGTCTGACGGCGGCCGGCGGCGCGCAGGCGTGGTAGTTGCGCCCTCGGCAGTGTTGACTGATCGGGTGCCTGAGCTACCGGAGATCACCGCGCTGGGTGCCTTTCTCACCGAGCAGGCAGTCGGCCAGCCGGTGCACAGCGTCGTCGTCACCTCGCTCAACGTGCTCACCACCTACGATCCGCCGATCTCCGAGCTGGTCGACCGCACGCTGGACTCTGCCGGCAGGCACGGCAAATTCCTCGACCTGACCTTCGGCGATCTGCACCTGATCCTGCACCTCGCGCGGGCCGGTTGGCTGCGCTGGTCCGATGCTCCGAGCCCGAAACCGCCGAAGATGGGCGGCCCCATCGCGATGCGGGTGATCTTCCCGACCGGCGGGTTCGACCTGACTGAGGCCGGCACCAAGAAGTCGGTGACGGCGGCGGTGGTCCGCGATCCCCGGGACGTGCCCGGTGTTGCCCGCCTCGGGCCCGACGCACTGGAGCTCGATCATCAGGCGCTGCAACAGCTACTGGCCGGCCGGACGGGCCGGCTGAAGACCACCATTACCGACCAGACGATCATCGCCGGCATCGGCAACGCCTACAGCGACGAGATCCTGCACAGCGCGCGGCTGTCGCCGTTCGCCACTGCCGGCAAGCTCTCTGCCGACGAGTTGGCCCGGCTGTCGGTGTCGATGCAGCAGGTGCTCACCGATGCGGTGCAGCGCTCCGTCGGCGGCGAGGCTGCGCGCCTCAAGGGGGAGAAACGCAGCGGGCTGCGGGTCCATGCCAGGACTGGGCTGCCCTGCCCGGTGTGCGGCGACACCGTCGCCGAGGTGAGCTTCGCCGATCGTTCGTTCCAGTACTGCCCGACCTGCCAGACCGGCGGCAAGAAGCTTGCCGATCGGCGGATGTCCAGGCTGCTGCGCTGAGCCTTGGGCCTGCGGATGGGGGCTCCACCCAGCGAGCGGGGGTGCCTCAACGCGGTCGAAGCGATCCTTGCGGAAGGGGGTAGTGGAACACTGGGCTTGTGACTCAGCCAGTTGTGCCCGAGGTGGCCGTACCCGACCTGCCCGACGATGCGGTGTTGTTGGATGTCCGGGAGGACGACGAATGGGCTGCCGGCCATGCCCCGGACGCCACCCACCTTCCGATGACGTCACTGGCCGACCAGCTCGACCACGTGCCCGACGGTTCGCCCATCTACGTGATCTGCCGAAGCGGCGGTCGATCGAGCCGGGTGACGGCGTTCCTGAACGCCAACGGCTGGGACGCGGTGAACGTGTCCGGCGGCATGTCGGCCTGGGCTGCCGCCGCTCGCCCGCTGGTCGCCGACGGCGGCACCCCAGAGATCATCTGATCCGCATGCAGCCGTTCGCACCGCCGACATGGCCCACTGCGATGCGCTCTGCGATGCGCTGTCTGCGGTGCGCGCGCACCCAACCGCCGCTGCGTGGTGGTGTCGTCAACTGCATCTACTGCGGAACGCCGCTGCCGCTGCCGGTCCGTCGCTGGGTGGCGCATCCCCCGCCGGGTGCCGACCAGCGCCGGGTCGTCCGGCTCGGCCGCGAGGCGCGGAAGGTCAACTACGGCGGACCGCCGAGCTATGGACACGCCCATCCCCGTTGGGGTTTCCCGCCGGTGCGCTGGCAGTGGAACGCCGATCCCGACCCGTACGCAGGTGTCGTCCCGCCGATCGGTGGATTGCGGATCAGCGCTATCGCCGCGTTCGTCACAGGTGTCGGCTGCGCCGCGGCCGCGGCCGGTGAACTCTGGCGTTTCCGGCTGATGCTGCGCGGCCGCACCGAGGTCCTGCCCGGCAGCTCGGTGCGAGCGTCGGACACGCTGGTGACCGTGGCTTCGGGGTCGGCGTTGGGCCTCGTCGGTATTACCGCGGTACTGGCCGTCCCGGCCATCGCCGTCGCGCACCGGGCCGCCGCCGCCCGCCAGGGGCTGACACCGGTCCGCAGCCGGCGGAATGTGCTGCTGCGGCTGCTGGTGCCCGGTTGGAACGTTTACGGGGCCGGACAGATCCTGACGGAGACCGAGTCGCAGCTGGCCGGGCGGGCGTCGGGGTCCGGCCGGCCGTCGACCTCGGCCCTGCTGCGTTGGTGGTGGATATGTTGGCTGGCGTCGGCGGTGCTGACGGTCACCACCCTGCTGTGGCGAATCCGGCGCGGCCAGCAAGCAGTGGCCGACGCCGTCGAACTGCACGTCGCCGTCGATGCGGCGGCCACCGTCAGCGCGCTGCTCACCGGGCTGGTGCTGCTTCGGCTGGCGCGGCTCTTCGGGCCGCCGAAATTAGGCCCATACCTCGGATGGCTGGTGCAGCCCCCGGCACCCACCCGGGTCCGCACAACCGATCCGGCCGCCCGCCGGAAATCCGGCGTGTTGCCGCCCGATTCGCCCGTCAAGGCCTGACCTGCGCGTCGCGTACCGTATCGGCGTGCCCAACAAGACCTCCCAGCGCCCCCCTTCCGCGAAAAAAGGCAAGCCGGCAGCTCGTGCGGAGGGCGGCGGCCTCAACCCGCGCCGGCCCTGCGAATGTGGTTCCGGTCGGCGTTGGAAAAGCTGTCACGGCGCTGCCGATGCGGCCGACATGATCGTCTCGCGGCCCTTCGCGGGCATGAAGGGCGAGGTAGAGCTGATCGCCATGCGAGAGTTCGTGCCGTCGGCCACCGTGCCGCTCACGCTGGTGAAGCCGGGCAAGGATGCGCCGTCCGTCACGCTGGCCACCGTGTTGCCGGGGGCGGCAGCCGCGCTCACCCGTTCCGACGGGTCGATACTCATCGGCCTGCAGACCCAGGTGCACTCCGGAGATCTGTCCCGCGATCTCGGCGGCAGTCTGCGGTGGGCGTTGGACGCCCAGCCGTCGTCGATGCTGCAGGTGGCGCCTCGCGACGCCGAGAATCCGACACTGGCCGAACTGATCGTCGATGAGCTGCTGGCCGTCACCGTGCACCACGACTTCGGCTGGTGGCTGGAGAACGAGGCCGAAGCGGGCAGCGAGGTGGCGTTGTCGTTGGAGCAGGCGAACAGCGCGATCATGCCGACCGCCAGGATCGGTGAGCTGCCTGGTGCCTATTGGGTGGACGCCGGCGACAAGGCCCATCTGCGGTGGGTACGTCCCGAGGACGAGGCGCAGGTAATGGCTGCACTCGCCAGGTTGGCCGCCGCCGGTGAGCTGGATCTGGGTGAGGGAACCCGGTACGTCGGATCGTTCAGGGCGCACGGCCGGCTGGTGCCGGTGTGGGACCTGGACCGGGAAGCCCACTCGTCGGAGTGGGAGCGGCCGGCCTCCGATTTCGCCGAGCGATACGCAACAGCCGTCGCCGACCCTGCGCCCTTGACGAGCACCGAGCGCCGGGCCCGCGACGGCATCCTGGGCCGCCAGTTCACCCTGCGCTGAGCCGCCCACCCACCCGAACAAGGGAGCCGACATGCCCTTCTGGCACGCATTGATCTTCGGCCTTGTCGAAGGACTCACTGAGTTCCTGCCGGTGTCCAGTACCGGCCACCTCACCGTCACCGAGAAACTGCTCGGGTACCACATCGATGCCCCGCAGATCACCGCGTTCACCGCAATCATCCAGGTGGGTGCGGTGTTGGCGCTGATCATCTATCTGTGGAAAGACATCGTCAGAATCGTTCGCGGCTGGTTCCGCGGACTCAGCACACCGGCGGAACGCGGCGCGGACTATCGATTCGGCTGGGCGGTGATCTACGGCAGTATCCCGATCGCCATCGTCGGGTTGGTGTTCAAGCACCAGATCGAGACCAGCCTGCGCAGCCTATGGATCGTCGGCGGCATGCTGATCGCCTTCTCAGCGGTGATGTGGTGGGCCGATCGGGTGGCCAAGCAGTCCCGTCACGAGAAGGACATCACCTGGAAGGACACCGTCATTATCGGTGTGGTGCAGTGCATCTCGCTGATTCCTGGGGTTTCCAGATCCGGCGCCACCATGTCCGCAGGTTTGCTCCGCGACCTGGATCGCGTTGCTGTCACCAAGCTGTCGTTCTTCCTGTCCATCCCGGCGCTGGCCGCCGCAGGCGTCCTGGAGACGGTACAGAACTATCACGCTATCTCTACCGGAATCGGTTGGGGCCCAACGTTACTGGCGACCGCCGTGTCGTTTGCCGTCGCCTACGCCTCCGTCGCCTGGCTGCTCAGGTTCGTCGCCAGGCACACCTACACCACATTCATCATCTACCGGGTGATCGCCGGCCTGGTGGTACTTGCGCTGATCGGTTTCGGCGCCATCAGCGCCACTTGAACCAGCTCGGCTACGGGAGCCAGCTGACGTGGCCGTGCAGCAGCGGGTAACCGATGAAGGTGACGATATCGACCAGGCTGTGCGCGACCACCAGCGGCCAGATCCGGCGCCAGCGCAGGAATACCAGGGCAAAGACGATGCCCATCATCATGTTGCCGACGAAGCCGCCGAACCCTTGGTAAAGGTGGTAGCTGCCGCGCAGCAGGGCACTGCAGGCGACGATGCCCCAGAGCGGCACTCGCAGGTCCTTGAGCCGGGTGATCAGGTAGCCGACAACCAGGAACTCCTCCAAGAAGCCGTTCTGGATCGCCGACAGGACCAGCACAGGGGTGCGCCACCAGACATCGTTGAGCTGGGTGGGAGCCACCGCGAGATTGATGCCGATCTTGTGGGCGAACAGGTAGAAGGCCAGCCCCGGGATTCCGATCAGCGCGGCCAACCCGACAGCCGGGCCGACATCACGCCAGCGCCAGTCGGCACCCAGCCGCTCCCGCAGGCTGATGCCGGCCCGCCACAGCAAGTAGATGCCCAGTGCTCCCCAGCCGATCCCGGAGATCACCGACAACAGCTGGGCGGCCAGATCGAGGTAGTTCGCCTTGGCCTGTGGCACCACGATCGCCACCGTCTGGCTGGCAATGGGCGTCGGCGCCAGCAAATCGTCGATCAGCGAGATCAACGATCGGAGGCCGCTCATGCCGAGGGTGACGGTGAAGACCAGCGCGATCTCGAACCACACCGACTTTCGGGTGTAGGAGGGCGCGCGATCGGGCAGCGCGGACAGCGTGGGCTGCTGATGCTCAGTCATGACGTCCGCCAGCGTAGGGGCCGCCGGCTGTGGTGATCGCGGGAAAGGTGTGTGACCGGTGTTGAAAGTAGCTGCTGCTGACCGATGCTGTGAACTTCGGCAGCTCAGCCGTATCGAGGCGATGCGGCTCTGGCTTCGACCAGGTCGGCGCTGATGCCGGCCAGGGTGGCCTCGAGCGTCCAATGCTCTGGAATCAGGACTTCATCCGGAATCGCCAGTAGGTCGCAAGGCACCTGTCGCTGCCTTGGCAGTTCAGCGCCGGACCTGCGGTGTAGCTGCTGGTCGGGGCCACGCCGCAGCGGCGAGTCGAGTGCGGCGTCCAGGTAGTACAGGTGCACCCTGCCGCGGTAGTCGAGCAGAAAGCCTTGGATCGTCGGACGGAACGAGTTGGCCCGCAGCAGGCCGTCCAGCACGACGCTGCGTCCGTGATCGAGGAGGAAGCGCACGGTCAGGTCGATGAGGTCGACCAGTGCATCGCCACCGCCGGCGTCGGTGTTGGGCAGCAGGACACGCTGCAGAAATTGTTCCTCGACCAAGGCCATCGACGGCTCGGCGCGTCGCAAGGCCGTTGCCAGAGCGGACTTCCCGACACCTGAATTGCCCCGCAGAATGACCAGCATGGCATCGTCGGCGCGGTCCTCGGCCCAGTCACTGTCGACGACGTGGTTGCCGGGCACGTGTCGACCGGCACCCTGATCTATGGCCGCCGGCTCAATGATCGCCCCATGCGCGTCGGCAGTTCGGTGCGGGCCGGCGCCGCTCGTCTGTGCCCAGAGCTCGGCCAGTGAAGGCCGCCGCCGCTGGATCATGTAAGTCTCCCGTTCGGAACGGATATGCCGTGATCGTCGTCCTCGCAGTATCGAGTGTCAAACCCGGCGAGCAGATTCCGCGGCCGTCGCACAGGCCGTCCCTTGTGCTCGCCCGGAGCAGGCCAGTGGGGCCCGGGAACACGGCTGTTCCGGGCCCCACTGGTGCCGGCATCGTCCCTGCCGGCTGACTGATTTACACCGGTGGTGTCAGCACTTGGCCAGGTAGGCGTCCTTGGTAGTGGCCGCGTTGGCGGCCGTGATGATCGAGAAACCGGTCTGGATCTTCGCGGTGTTCTTGCCACCGTTCAGGGCCAGCACGGCCTGGTCGACGCCGTCTGTGCCGATCACGCCAGGCTGCTGCGCGACGAGTGCCTGCACGGTGCCTGCCTTCAGTGCGGCGATCTGTTCGGGGCCAGCATCGAACCCGACCACCTTGACCTTGCCCTGCTTGGTCGCCTGCTTGATGCCGGTGGCGCTGCCTTCGGCCGCGAACAGGTTGGTCGCGAAGATGCCCACGATGTCGGGGTCCTTCTGCAGTGCAGCAGTGACCAGCGATGCCGCGGTCACGGGATCGTTGTGCGAAAACTGCACACCCAGGTCGGTGAACTTCGGGTCGGCCTTGGCGGCATCCTCGAAGCCCTTGGTACGGGCATCGGTGGTCGAGATACCCGGTTCGACGGAGATCACCAGCACCTTGCCGCCGGCCGGCGCCAGCTGTTTAACGGCGTCGAACGCCGCCTTGCCGCCGCCGAGGTTGTCCGAGGCGATGGCGGACGAGGCATACGAAGGGTTGTTGGTGGAGGTGTCGACCAGGATGATCTTGATGCCGGCTTTGGCAGCCGCGGCCAGTGGCGCCTGCATGGCGGTCACATCGGTCGGCGCTATGAGTATCGCGTCCGGCTTGGAGGCGACCACCGAGTCCAGGATGGGCTTCTGCAGCGTCGGGTCGAACTTCGCCGGCCCCTGAGTGTTGACGGTGACGCCGACCTTGGCCGCTTCCGCCTGGATGCCGCACTGCATGGTGATGTAAAAGTTGTCGCCGGTGACGCCCTGGATGAAGGAGAGCTTGTAGTTCTTGGATGCCTTCACCGGCGCCCCGCCGGAAGTGGCGCCGGAAGCTCCGGACGAGGCCATCGAGGAACCGGCAGCCGACGATGCGCCGCTTGATCCCATGGCGGAGGATGCGCCGCTCGATCCGGTGGCAGACGACCCGCCTGCGCTGGCCGCGGGCGACGAGGCAACAGGCGGTGCGGCGCTCGACCCGCCGGCTGCGCTGGTGTCCGCCGGCTTGCTGCTGGAACAGGCTGCCAGCGTCACCAGGGCGGCGAGCGCCCCGGCGGCGGCTGTCATCAGAGTGGAGCGTTTCATTGCTCTTCCTTTCGAACGGACGGGCGCCGCCGACTGCGGAGCCTGCTGGTTGGTTTCGCCCCGCGAAGGGCTGCCCTGCGACGCGATTGGTCCACGTATACGGCCGCGACCAGCACCAGGCCGACGGCGACGCTCTGCCAGTACGACTGCACCCCGATGATCACCAGCCCGGATTGCAGGACGGCGGGGATGAACAGACCGACGACGGTGCCGAACATGGTGCCCAGACCGCCGAAGATGGAGGTGCCGCCGATCACCACGGCGGTGATGACATTGAGGTTGGTGAGGGTGGCGCCCGCAATGGTGGTGGTGGAGAACTCCGCCAGGTACATCACGGCTCCGACGCCGGCCAGGGCTCCGGTGACGGCGTAAATTCCGATCAGGTGTCGTTCGACCCTGATGCCGACGCGGCGGGCGGCCTCCTCATTGGAACCTATGGCGTAGGTGTAACGGCCGAACTTGGTGCGGTGCAGAACGATTCCGCCGATGATCACCAGGATCAACGCGACGAACACCAGTGCCGGAATGCCGAGAAAGCGTTGGTAGATACCGAAATCGGTGAGCGAGTTGACGTTGGTGATCGAAATATTGTTCCCGGTGGTCACCACCTGAGCCAGCCCAAGGGCGGCGGCCAGCGTGCCAAGGGTGACAACCAGCGGCGGGATCTTCGCCTTGGCGACCAGGAATCCGTTGATGAAACCCCAAGCGGCGCCGCTGGCGATCGCGACTAGGACGCCGACCAGGATCACCGTGCCGTTGTCGCCGCCCATTGCTGCCATCACCTTGGCCGATATCACCGAGGAGAACACCAGCACCGAACCGATGGACAGATCGATACCAGAGGTGATGATCACGAACGTCATACCGACCCCGAGAACGGCGAGAACGGCGAGATTCTGGGCGATCAGCGAGAAGTTGCTGGCGGAGGCGAACCGATCGCCACCCTTGATGGCGAAGAAGGCGACGATCACCACCAGCACCAGGAAGATCCACACCGATTGCCGACCGCGCAGGCTCGCCAGCAGGCTCTGCGGCGGCCCTTCGTCGGACGGTTCCGGTTCGACGGCCGCCGGTGTTTCAGCCGACAGGCGCGCCGTATCGACGTTCGCGACGGTGTCGGTGGCCGAGTCCGCCGATGACGCGGCCACTGCCGGATCGCCGGGGTTCTTCGTCAAGTCGGCGCTCATGAGGCCACCGCCCTTCCGACTTGGAGTGCACCGGTCATGGCACCCACGAGCTGCTCGACATCCGCATCGTTGCCGTTGAAGGTGGCCACCCGCTTGCCCAATCGCATCACCTGGATGCGGTCGGCGACCTGCAACACCTCCGGCATCGAATGCGAGATCAGCACAACGGCGATGCCCGAGTCGCGCACCCGCTTGATCGCGTCCAGCACGTTCCTGGTTTGCACCACCCCAAGTGCGGCCGTCGGCTCGTCCAGAAAAACCAGCCGGTCGGCCCAGGCGATCGCCCTGGCGATGGCGATCTGCTGCCGCTGACCGCCGGACATGTTGCCGACCGGGGAGCCCAGCGCCCGGACGGTACCGCCGAGCTCGACGAAGGAGTTCCTGGCCCTTCGTCGCATCTCTCTGTTATTCATGAAGCCGAACCAGCCGAGTGGGCCCGGCGCCGGAATCTCCCTACCCAGGAACAGGTTCTGCGTCGGGTCCAGATGCGGCGCCAGCGCCAGATCCTGGTAGACGACCTCGATCCCCAGCTTGGTGGCATCCGACGGGGTGTTCAACCGGACCGTTCTGCCATCGAAGATGACCTGGCCGGCGTCGAGCTCAAGGTTGCCCGACAGTGATTTCACCAGGGTCGACTTACCGGCGCCGTTGTCGCCGATCAGGGCCACCACCTCACCGACGTCGGCATCGAAGTCGGCCCCGTCCAACGCTTTCACGTGTCCGAACGATCTGGTCAGGCCGTGTGCCTGCAGCAGCGGTGTCATGGCCTGGTCCGCGCCGCGGAGTACGGCCGGGCCCTGCCGTCGATGACGGCGACCAGCGTGTCCAGTCTCCGGCGTCCCTCGTCGGCCAGGAACGACTGCCGTGTCGGACTATCCATACCAACCGCTTCCTTCCAGATCGATCGCCCGGCGATGAAGCCGCTGGCGCCGCCGTCGTCGCATGAAACCCTGACGGCAGCGGCGAAATCGTCGAAGCCGACGCCGGCCGACAGTACCGCCCATGGCGACCGAATAGTCGCGGCCAGCCGCTTGCAAGATGTCGCGTCGCCCGGAAATTCCAATTTGATCAGGTCCGGTCCGCACTCGTCGATCAGCACAGCGGCCTCGATGATCCGGTCGGCGCGTTCCTGCGCAGTCTGGTCCTGCTGGCCGGCCAACGGGAAGATCAGGTTCTCCACCACCGACGGTAGGCCGGCCCGCCGGCAGTCGGCGACCACCTCGCGCACCACCTCGAGCACCTCGGCGGTGGTGTCTGGTTGGCCGGGCGCCGCGCGCCTGTCGGCGCGGAGTTGCACCAGGAACTTGACCGCGTCGCCGCCCTGCGATTTCACCCAGTCGGCACTCAACGCCGGGTCCCGGTGGGTGCGAGGCTCGCCGCCCACTGTGCCCCGCTCGGATGGTTCAGCCGCGACCAGCACCCCGAAATGTGGCCCATCAGGCGAGACCGCTTGCAGGGCAGGGACTCCGTACGTCGGATCGAGCAGAAAAGCCGATGCGCTGCCGCGCAGTGCCTGGACGATGTCGGACTTGATCGCGGTCAGCTCGGTGTCGGACGGGTCGGCGATTCCGGCGGCGGCGTACATCCGCTTGAGCGTGTTGCGTTGATCCATGGCGACGATGGCGAAGGTGCCGGTGTCGGTGGCAATGGACGCCAGACCTGCCGAGACGGTCGTGCTCATGCGGTCAGTGCTCCTCGAGGTGGGCGGGCAGATGTGCCCGCCTGGTGGTTGGTGAAGGTGTGAATGAACTGTTCGTCGGGGCCGGTCATGGCGTCGAGAACGCGGCTGTCGTGGTGCCCGGCGGAACGCGCGCGATCAGCCGTTCCGATGGCATGGGCGGCGAACAAGGCGGCGCCGAATGCGCCTGCCTGCCGGCGCGGTGAGAACCGCAGCGCCGGTTGCCGGGCCGATTTGATGCGTTTGACCGACGTCATCCTGGTCCAGCCGCCGGCAACAACGGCCCGTCCACTTGCCCCGGCGATGGTAGCCATCTCGGCGAGCATCTCGATCACGATGTCCACCCCGTGGTGCACGATCGCCAGCCACACAGCGGCCGGGTCGACATCGTGGATGTCGAGTCGCAGATGCAAGGCACCGTCATTCATTGCCGCGCCGTGCACCACGATGCCTTCCGGCGTGACGTCGTCCCCGATCCTGTCCAGCAGGGCGCAGGCAGCAGCATCTAACCGGTCTCTGCCGTCCCGTCCGTGGACGCCGAGCAAGCCGAGCGCCCGGCGTTGCAGCAGACCGGCTTTGGTGCCGCCGAGCAGCATTTGCCGGCCCGCCAGCGCATGCTGAACCGTGTTGATGTCGATTTCGGCCAGCCGGGCCCGCTCGGCCACGGTGACATCCCCGGTCGTCGAGCGGACCAACGCCTCTGCGGTGCCGAAGGAATCGAAGACATCCTCGGATCCGGCTGCCCCGGCACCGACGGCGGCTACCGGATGATCGTGACCGGCAACGGTGATGACGGCGCCGCGGAGAATCTTCGGGATCTGGTCTCCGGCCGCGGTGCCCAGCGGAGTGCCGCCGGCGACGAACGGAGGCAACAGCTCCGGTCCGACTGCCAGCAGCTCCAGCGCCGCCGCCAATGGCTCAAGGGTGTGCTGGTCCAGCAGCCCGGTGCGGGAGACCAGGCTGAGCTCGGCCACCGGCTCGCCGCCCAGCCGGGCTGCCACGAACTCCGGCACCCCCAGCCAATTGCAGCCGGTCAGCTCGATGCCGTGATCCCGCATCCACAGCAGCTTGGCGAGGGTGGCGAGTCCGGACACCGGCAAGCCGGTGCGGCCGGGGAACTCCGCCCGCAGAGCTGGTGGTAGGGCTGCCATCTCGTGTTGGCCGCGCGGGTCGAACCAGGCGATGATCGGGTAGCTGGACGTCCCGTCCCGGCGGCGGAGCACACCCGCTTCCGCCATCCCGGTGATGCCGATGCCGGCCACCCGCACCGCACCGAGTCGCTCGGCGGCGGCCTGGGCGACCGTGGCCAACAACGCGATGATGTCGTCGGACAGCCCGTCAGGGGCCAGCTCGGTTCTGCCGTCGGGGTAGCCGTGCCAACGGGTGGGCGCGGTATCCAGGCAGATTTCTTCACCTGCGGTGGTGGTGGCCAGCACTTTGATGTCGGTGGTGCCAACGTCGACTCCGAGCAGCACGCTGGTCGTCATTGCTGCACTCCCGAACCCGGCAGTCGGGTCGGCGTGGCGGCCGGACGGCAGACCACCAGCTGCACACTCCCGCTCGGCCGCCACTGTCCGAACGCTGCCGGAACGGCCAACACCTGGCCGGCCGAGACCGACACGGAGCCCGCGTCACCGCTCATCGTGCCGACGCCGGCCAGTACCACCACGACCGCGAAACCTGCTGCCGCCGTTGGGTTTGCGGATTGCTGAGCGCTGGCCGCCAGCAGCTGCATGGTAAAGAATTCGTCCGCGGCGGCCGGCAGCAGCGACAGCGGGTCGGCCGTGTCCGTTGGGCCGTCGGTGTGCCGGTGCAACGCCTGCAGGTCCGGCCCGTCGAGTGCCTGCAGGTTGACGGTGCGCAATGCTGTGTCGATGCCGAGTCCCAGATCGGCACTCTCCGGTCCGCCGGTGGTGATGGCCCACTCCAGAATCACCGAGAAGTCGGTGGGCTCCTGCACCTCGATGACGAAGACGCCCTTGCCGATCGCGTGTGCGCTGCCCGCCGGTACGAACAGGGCGTCGCCCGGGCGCACCGGAATTCGATTGAGCTGTCCCAGCAACCATTCCGAGTCCTGCCGGTCGACGGCGGCGCGCAACGCGTCCTGCTCGACACCGTCCTTCATGCCCACCCAGACACAGGGATGATCGCCATCGACGGCGATCACGTACCAGGCCTCGGATTTGCCATAGCAGGAGTGCAGCAGGTCGACCGCGAACGGCCGGCTCGGATGCACATGCACGGGCAACCGCTGGTCGGCGTCCAGCAGCTTTACCAGAATGCCGGTGTCGGCCGGCCCACCCGGCCCGGCGGGCGCTCCCAACCAGCCGACCGGGTCAGCGGCGATCACGTCGGCGAACAGGGTGCCGTCGGCCAACCGGCTCAGACCGCTGTCCGGGTCGTCGTATCGGTGGACGGTGGAGGCCAACCAGTCTTCCGGCTGGTAGAGGCTGGTCGGCTGGATGCCACGGAAGCCAGCCAGCCGGGATCCTCCGCGGTAGTAGTGGGTGAGCAAGTTCGGCGGCATCAACACCGGTAGCGCTGCCATCGCGGTAGCCGCGGAGTCACCGCCGGCGTGCGGTTCGACCGTTTGCTCGGTCGTCATCTGGCGGACCCGCTGTCGGATTCGACCAGCGTCCGATCGACAGCGGTGCCGTCGGCAATCAACTCGGCGGCGCCGAGCTGAGCCAGTAACTCGGCGACCCTTGCGGGGTCGACGTCGCCGGCCTTTTCGCTCTCGCAGGAGGCCGCGGCGGTAGCAATGCCGGCCAGCAGAACGTCAAGGTCGGGCCGGCCGGCAGCCATTGCCACCGCCGCACCGGCGATGAAGGAATCGCCGGCCCCGATGGGGGAGGCGAGGTTCACCAACGGCGCCGGCGACCACCAGGTGCAATCGGCGGTGGTGAGGGCCGCGCCGGCATCACCGGCCGTGACCACGGCGCGCACCGCGCCCGCGGCGTGCAGTGCCCGGCTGGCGGCGACGGCTCGCTGTTGGACATCGGGGGTGCGGTCGTCGACCAGCTCGTGGGTGCGTCCGTGCAGCAGACCTTCGGCTTCGGAAAGGTTGGGCGACACCAGATCGGGCCGGTCCGGCAGCGCGGCGGCCAAGGGCTCGGGAGCGGCGTCAACCACCGCGACGCAACCCGCGTCGTGCGCCAGCCGCACCAACTGCGCGTAGCCGTCGGTCGGCACACCGGGGGGCAGCGAACCCGAGCACGCCAACACCTCCCCGCGCACCAGATTGTCCCGAACGGCCTCGAGCAGTTGCCGCCAGCCGCTCTGGTCAATCTCCGGTCCGCAACCGTTGATGACGCTCGCACGCCCCGAATCCTCGAGCAGGATGGTGGCGATCCGCAGCTGTCCAGGTGTCTGGACGCCGATCAGCTCGATGACGTCGTCGGAGAGCAATGCGCGCAAACGTGCGGCGTCGTCGTTCGGAGTGAAGCCGACCAGCCGACTGCGTTGGGCGCCGATGGCAGCGGCGGCCCGCATCACGTTCACGCCTTTGCCGCCTGCGGTGGTCACGGTGGTGGTGGCCCTGGCGACGGTACCCGGGGTGAGCAGGGGCAGCCTGACCGTCACGTCGAAGCACAGGTTCGGCGTCACGACCAGCATCTGTGCTGCCTTCTCTCGGTCGGTGATGGCCGGGGCCTACGTCCATCCGGGCGTCGGTTCCCACCGGGGAGCTGACCTCTGAACTAGACTGCACCTGATTGACAGCGTTGTCAATCGTGGATTTCAGCTTTACCATCGGCAGTACTGCGCCGGCCCTCGGTAGTCCATGAGCCAAGGCGCGCAGGCACATTCGACCGCAGTAATACCAACCAACAAGGAGGCTGCCGTGCCGATGCTGCCATCGGGGCTTGGCAAGATCCGGCGACTGGACCGGATCTCGGACGACGAGGGGTTCATCAGGGTGGCAGCGATCGATCACCCGGAGAACTACCTGGCACTGTTCGACAGCGACATCTCACAGGTCGGTTTCGACGAGGTGGTCGAATCGAAACTGGAGCTGATCGACGGCATGGCGCCGCACTGCACCGCGCTGTTGCTCGACCCGGTGTACTCGATCGGACAGGCCATTC
>JALYXB010000021.1 GCA_030947305.1 Actinomycetota bacterium
CTGCCGGTCGCCCACCGGTGATCGCGCCATGCACCGCCGACATCACGTTCAGCACCCCGTGCTGATCGGCGGTGCGCACCGCATGGTGCAGGCCGGCGGTGAACTTCATCGGCAAGTCGGCCTCGACCGCCGCCACCATCACCGCTGCCAGTTCGTCTGCGGCGGGCACGGCGCCGGGCTGGACACCGCCGGTCCGATACTTGCCACGGAGCAGGCCAGCCGTCACCAGTGTCCGGTGCGCACCGAGCGCTGTCAGCTCGGCGGAGCCGGCTCGGGGAACTTCGACCGCCAGTGAGATGCCCCGACGGGGCAGGGCATCAAGGGTGTGCAACAGCTCGTCGACCGTGCCGGCACCGAGAGCGATCTCCACCCCCGAGATCGAGACGGCGGAGCCCGCGGCAATGGCGACCGCACGGAGCAGGCCGGCCTCGTCGGCCGCAGTGCCGATGACGCCGATCGTCAGCGTCTGTTCTGAATCGTCCACCAGCTTGATCAGGGCCGGAATGGCTACCGCCGGCACCAGAAGCGGCCCGATGTAGTCGGCGGCCGCGGATAGTCGGAGCGTGCGATGCAGCTGGAGTGCATGAACAAGGGTGGCCGAGCCGGGTGGGAACACCGCAGCGTCGTCGATCAGGCCTGCGAAGAGAGCCTGGCCGCAGCCGTTCTGCCTTGACACAGCCGTCACTGTAGCGGAATGTCTCTATATAGCAGCACGTGTGTCCGGTCAGCGGACGCCGGGCGAAGGAGCGACGATGGCCTACTACCGCAGCATCGGCGAGATTCCGCCGAAGCGTCACACCCAGTTCCGCACGCCCAGCGGCGGCCTGTACTCCGAAGAACTGGTGGGGGAGGAGGGGTTCTCGTCCGACTCGTCGCTGCTGTACCACCGCAACGTCCCATCGGCGATGGTGGACGCCAGGGTCTGGGAACTGCCCGATCTGTCGACCACCCCGAACCATCCGTTGGCGCCGCGGCACCTGAAGCTGCATGAGCTGTTCACCGCAGCGGAAACCGGTGTCGATGCGGTGACCGGCCGCCGACTGGTGCTCGGCAACGGTGACGTGCGCATCTCGTATGTGGTCGCCGATATCGCGAGTCCGTTGTACCGCAATGCCAGCGGCGACGAGTGCGTTTACGTCGAGGCCGGCTCCGGCTCCGTCCAGACCATCTTCGGCGAGCTCGGCTACCGGGAGGGGGACTACGTGATACTGCCGCGAGCCACCGTCCATCGCTGGGTTCCTGCCGAGCCGTCGAGGCTGTACTCGATCGAGGGCAACTGCCACATCGGTCCGCCGAAGCGCTATCTGTCCAAGTATGGTCAGCTGCTCGAGCATTCGCCCTACTGCGAAAGGGATCTGCACGGTCCGTCGGCGCCGCTGCTGGCCGGGGATGCGGACGTGGATGCGGATACCGAGGTGTACACCAAGCACCGCGGCCACTCCCCTTCCGGCATCGTCGGCAGCATCGTGGTGAGCCCGCACCACCCGTTCGACGTGGTCGGCTGGGACGGCTGCCTGTACCCGTACACGTTCAACGTCAGCGATTTCGAACCGATCACCGGACGCGTGCATCAGCCGCCGCCGGTGCATCAGGTGTTCGAGGGCACCAACTTCGTGGTCTGCAACTTCGTGCCGCGCAAGGTCGACTACCACCCGTTGTCGATCCCGGTGCCGTACTACCACTCCAACGTGGACTCTGACGAGATCATGTTCTATGTGGCCGGAGACTACGAGGCGCGTAAGGGATCGGGCATCGGCAAGGGCTCGATCACCGTGCACCCGGGCGGCCATTCGCACGGCCCGCAAACCGGTGCCGTTGAGGCAGCCCTCGGCAAGGAGTACTTCGACGAACTGGCGGTGATGGTCGATACCTTCCGGTCGCTGGAACTGGGCGAAGGCGGAAGGGCGGTGGACGACGGCGCCTATGCATGGAGCTGGTCCGGTCGCGGACCGAGCGATCAACCAGCTGGTTGAGTAGCTTCAGTCGGTCTCGTCGGTCGGCCGCGAGCCGAAGCGCCGCCAATCGGCCGGCGCGCTACCCGAAACCGTTCTGCCCGAGGAGGTTCGGCGTACCGCGCTGACGAAGCCACCCGCCTCACCGAGCTGAACGAGGTCGGTGACGGCCGGATCGACGAGCTCGACGGCGGACAGATCATCGGCATGATGCTCGAAGCTCAGACGCGCCGTGTGACCTGCCTGAGTCAGCTTGTCCAGCGAGCCGGTCGAGGCCAGCGAACCGCGGGCCACCCCGAGGATGCCGAGCGCATCGTCGAAGGCGTCGATCAACGGGTCCCTGTTGCTTTCGCACATCGCCCTGATCAGCTCTGCCCTGGTCGCGGCTACCCGGCTGCCGTCGGCGAACGCGCCGGCGGCCAGCGACAGTGCCAGCGCACCGCCCATCTCGCCCACCTGCGCCAGCGCGAGGGCGAGCAGGTGCGGAAGGTGCGAAATCCGGGCGACGGCATGGTCGTGGTCGGCCACGGTGCACGGCACCACTCGAGCCCCCACCGCCAGCGCCAGTCCTGCGACTACGTCCCACGCCGGTAGGTGGGTGCCGGCCTCAAGGCAGGTCACCCACGGGGCGCCGACGAACAGTTGCGGCGATCCGGAACCGAAGCCGGACCGCTGGGTACCAGCCATCGGATGTCCGCCGACATACCGGCTGCGAGGTGCGATGGTTGATACCTGGTGCGTCACGGTTGATTTGACGCTTCCGACGTCGGTCAGCAGTACTTCCGGTGCATAGCGGGTGATTTTGCGCAGCAGTTCGTCGAAGGTGTCAAGGGGCGAGGCAAGGATCACCAGTGCGTCGGTCGCCACAGCCCATTCCAGGGCCGCCACCAGATCCTGGTGAACGTTGAAACCCGCTGCGGCGGCGTCACTTCGAGTGCCCTCACTCGGAGACCAGCCGGCGACGGGCAGGTGGTCTGCCGCGGCGCGGAGCACGGAACCGCCGATCAAACCGAGACCGAGCACGCAGAGACCGGTTGGCAGCGGCGGACTTTCAGGAGTTGTCATCAAGGCACCCGCAATGCAGCACCGTTGCCGACACACAGATCGAGGGTAAGCCTGCCCGTGCTGAACTCGGTACAAGCCTGCGCCGTCTTGGCCTTCTGCGGACTTTCCAGCACTACATCAACCTTCCGGTAATGCGCTGGCTGCCCATGCCCAGTTCTTCGGCCTCCGGCCACCGCGGACGACGGCGTCACCCGAGTCCGCCGGAGCGGGTCGCACTGCTGGCCGCCGACTGCCGACTCGGCCGCCGGTCGGCCGACGCCGAGAATGCGGGCTACCTCGTTCGCGATCGAATCCCGGCTGCCGGTTGGTCGCCCAGCGCAGTGCTCTGCCGGTGCCTCGGCGATCTCGAGGTAGCGGGTCGGGAGCATGTGGTCATCCTCCCCGTATCGATGCCGCTGGCAAACCCCGGGTGGCCGACGCTGTGCTCCTGGCCTTCCGCGTTATGCCGGCTCGGTGGAATCGGCGTGGCCGGAGCGGGGGATAGGCCGTACGTTTGTGACGTGAGTACCGATGGGTTCGCTGCCGCTGTCGTCCACGAGGACGGGACGTGGAGCTGTTCGCTGCTCGCCGAGGAACTTGTCGATGATCTTGACGGGGTGATCACCGCGCTGCGCAGGGTGTCCTCCGCCGGCGCAGTCTTCGCCATGCTGGCGGTCGACGATGAGTTCTTCGTGATTGTCCGCCCGGTTCCCGGCGGTGCGACGCTGCTGCTGTCCGACGCCACCGCGGGCATCGACTATGACCTCGCCGCCGACGTCCTGGACCTGCTGCACATCCCGGTCCCCGACGAAGACGATGTGGACGAGGACCCTTGGGCGGAGGGCGACCTCGCGGTGCTTGCCGACTTCGGTGTGCCCGAGGAACAGATGCAGCTGATCGTCAACGAAGACGATCTGTTCCCGGACGAACAACTGCAGATGATCGCCGAGAGTTGCGGTTTCGCCAGCGAGCTGGCCGCGGCGATCGAGAAGTCCTGAATCCTGGCAGTGCCCGCCGCCAAGACCGTCACGGTCGTTTCTGAACCCGATCGCCAGCTGATGCTGGCCGCACTGGAGCAGGCCAAGATCGCCGGCGCCGCCGATGACGTCCCGATCGGCGCTGTGGTTGCCGATGCGTCCGGCGCCGTGATCGCCGTCGGGCGGAACGAACGCGAAGTAACGGGCGACCCGACAGCGCATGCGGAGATCGTCGCGCTGCGGGCCGCTGCCGCCGTCACCGGCAGCTGGAACCTTTCGGGTATGACGATGGCCGTCACCGTGGAGCCGTGCACGATGTGCGCGGGCGCGTTGGTGTCGGCCAGGATCGGGATCTTGATCTTCGGCTGCCGAGCACCCAAAACCGGTGCCGCCGGGTCACTGTGGGACGTGCTGACCGATCCGAGGCTGACGCATCGGGTGCAGGTGCGCAGCGACGTGCTGGCCGACGAGGCAGCGGCGCTGATGCGGGAATTCTTTGCCGGCAAGCGGTAGTACTCGTCGCCGCGGCTGGACCGGCCCGGCCGCTGGACACCGCCGGACGGTGCGAGGCCGGCCGCCGGCTCGGGTAACATTCTCGCCGGTAGCGTGTCCGAGCGGCCTAAGGAGCACGCCTCGAAAGCGTGTGTGGGGGAGACTCCACCGTGGGTTCAAATCCCACCGCTACCGCCGATGCGATGTCTCAGGACATCGACCACTGTGGCGCTCAGCCTGCTGCGCGGCACTCGTCTGCTGGGGTGACATCGCCGCGGTCCGCCGTGCGTCTTGCGGAGTTGGTCGCCTCGCTCTCATTGGCCACCGATCTCGGGCTCGGGCTACCCGAGGAGCACGTGCTGCGGCAGACGGTGATCGCCGGCCGGCTGGCCAGGCTCGCCGGAGTGGACGAGGCGAGCACGTTCTACGTGTCGCTGCTCGCCTGGGTCGGTTGTATTGCGGACTCGCACGAGTTGTCGCACTGGTTCGGCGACGACCGGTCGATCCGCGCGGACAGCTATCAGGTCGACAAGGCCGGACTGCCGATGATGCGGCTGATGCTCAGCCATCTGGGGGCCGGCTCGGGTTCGCTGCGCAGGTTGTCGCTCATCGGCCGGTTCCTGGCGGGCGGGCACCGGGATGCGGTGGCCGGGTTCGTGGCGCACTGCCAGACCACCGGCGACATTGCCGAGCGGCTCGGGGTGGGGGCCGAGGTTCGGCGTTCGCTGGCGCAGGCGTTCGAGCGCTGGGATGGGAAAGGCGTACCCGGGAACCTTCGCGGCACTGGGATCGAGCCGGCGATGCGGATCGTACAGATCGCCGACGACGCCGAGGTTTTCGCCCGCGCCGCCGGTCCGGCGGCCGCCCTGCAGATGCTCGCCGACCGGCGCGGCACCGAGTTCGATCCCGAGTTGGTCGATCTGGTGACCGAACAAGTCCTTGGCGGTCTGGACGAGATCGACGCCTGGACCACGGTCATCGACGGCTGCGCGGCGCTCGATCGGCGCATCACCGAAGGCGAACTGGACGACGTGCTGACGATCTTCGCCGACTACGCCGACCTCAAGTCGCCGTGGTACACCGGGCACTCCCGCGCGGTGGCGATGCTGGCGCGGGCCGCCGCCGGTGCGGCGCGCTGGCCCGCCGAGGAGGTGGCAGTGGTCAGGCGCGCCGGACTGGTGCACCGCCTTGGCGCGACCGGCGTCTCGACCGCGATCTGGAACAAGCCGGCGCCACTCAACGCGATCGACGCCGAGCACGCCCGCCAGGTGCCGTACCTCACCGAGCGGATTTTGTGCCGACAACCGCGGCTGGCCCGCATTGGCGCCGTGGCCGCAATGTGCCACGAGCGGATGGATGGATCGGGGTATCCACGCGGACTGCTGGGCGCCGGAATCCCGCGTACCGCCCGGCTGCTGGCCGCGGTGGACGCCTATCAGACACTGGCCGAGGATCGGCCCGGCCGGCCCGCACTGCTTCCCGAGGAACGGCGCGCCGCCTGCCTTGCCGAGGTCCGCGCGGGACGGCTGGACGAGTCGTCGGTCGAGGCCGTGCTGGCTGCCGCGGGACATCGGGTGCGCCGACGCAGGACGCTCGTCGTCGGATTGACAGCCCGTGAAGCCGACGTCCTGGCCCTGCTGGTCCGCGGGCTGTCGAACCGGCAGATCAGCGAACGGCTGGTGATCTCACCGCGCACCGTCGGCACCCATGTCGAGCACATCTTCATCAAGGCCGGGGTGTCGACGCGCGGCGCCTTGGTGATGTTCGCGCTCCGGCACGGCTTGGTGGGCGGCGAGGGCGACGAAACATCCGTCGATCGACCGATGTAGGGCGCAGCGTTGCGCCGTAGAGATATGGCATGCCCACTTCCCTTACTCATCCGACTCAGGCTTGGCCGATAGCTGCCGCACTGCTCGACGCGCTCAGCCGGCGTAATTTCGACGCCCTGCAGGATTGTCTGGACGACCGGGTGCGGTTTCGTGCCCTCGTCCCGTCCGGCGCCTTCCAGCTCGACGGCGCGGGCGACACGGCCGCCAAATTCCGCGCCTGGTTCGGCGGCGACGACGCGTTCGAGGTCGCCGACGCCGCCGTCGGTCAGCTCGGCACCCGCATGTACGCCCGGTGGCGAGTGCGGATGTGGCCGCCCGGACGACCCGGTCAGGCCCGGGTGGCGGAGCAGCATGTATTCACCACGGGCGACCAACGGCTCGACACGATCGATCTGTTGTGCTCTGGCTTTCTCGCCGAGGTCGCGACGTGAAGGCCGCCATCAGCCGGACGACCTTTAGGACTCGGAGAAGGTGACCGTGCCGAACGGGCGGTAGCACGATCCTGCTACGGCAGCACCGGCGGCTGCGTGCGAGAGTGGATCGGTGACCCCACCAGTCCAGCCCGCCGCCGCTTCCGACTCGTCATCGCCTGTCGCGTTGGTGCTGATGGGGGTGTCGGGCTCGGGGAAGACCACCATTGCCGAGGCCCTGGTCCAGCGGCTCGGTTGGGAGTTCGAAGAAGGTGACAACTTGCACCCGAGGACCAATCGGGACAAGATGGCCGCCGGAATCCCGCTGACCGACGAAGATCGTTGGCCGTGGTTGCAGAAGATCTCCGACTGGATCCGGCAGACGCTGAGAGAGGGCCGCTCGGGAATCATCACCTGCTCGGCACTGCGGCGAAGCTACCGGGACGAGCTTCGCGGCGACGGCGTGCTGTTCGTCTTCCTGCACGGCAGCCGCGAGCTGATCGCCGGCCGTTTGTCCCATCGACACGGACACTTCATGCCGGCATCCCTGCTCGGATCCCAGTTCGACACCCTCGAGACACCGACAATGGAGTCCGACGTGCTCACCATCGAACTCGGTGGAAGCCCGGAACAAGAGACGGAGCGTACGCTGAAGGCGTTGCGGCGCAAGGGAATTGACGTACCGACGACCGCCAAGGTGCGGCCCGGCAGGAGCAACCCGGCACCGACATCGTCTGCAGAACCCCGCGGCCGGGATCGCAGGGAACCATGAGGGCGGTCCGTTTCAGCCGGTTCGGGGGGCCGGAGGTGCTGGAGATCGTGGATCTGCCCGAGCCGCATCCGGGTCGGGGTGAGGTCCGCATTGCGGTACGCGCTGCCGGTGTCAACCCGAGCGACTGGAAGAAACGCAGCGGCCTGATGGACGCCGAACTACCGCAGACCATGGGCCACGAGGCGGCGGGCGTCGTCGACGAGCTCGGCGAAGGCGTCAGCGGGATGGCTCTCGGAGATCGCGTCTTCGGTGTGTCCGCAGACCCCGGGGCCCAGGCCGAGCTGGCGGTGCTCGCCTTCTATGCCCCGATCCCGCAGTCACTCGCTTTCCCGGGAGCTGCCGCCCTGCCGGCCGCCGTCGAGACGGCCACCCGAGCGCTCGACCAGCTGGGAGTCAAGGGCGGCAGCACTGTGCTCATCAACGGTGCCTCCGGAAGCGTCGGCAGCGCCGCGGTCCAGCTCGCCGTGGTGCGCGGCGCACGGGTGATCGGCACCGGTAGTTCGGCGAACCACGGGTATCTGTCCGCGTTGGGGGCCGAGCCCGTGGCCTACGGCGAAGGCATGGTCAGGCGGGTTCGCGCGCTTGCACCCGACGGCGTCGACACAGCGCTCGACATTGCCGGCAGCGGCGTGCTGCCGGATCTCATCGAACTCACGGGCGACCCGCGGCAGGTGGTGACGGTCGCCGACTTCGCCGGCGCCCAGGAGCACGGCGTGAGGTTCAGCAGCGGGGACGCCGGCCGCGCGGTGCACGCGCTCGCCGGGATCGGCGAGTTGATCGAATCCGGGCGCTTCTCGCTCCCGGTGGCGCGGACCTTCCCGCTTGCCGAGGTCGCACAGGCGCACCGGGTGGGCGAGGAAGGTCACCTGCGCGGGACGCTCGTGCTGTTGGTCGACTGATTATGGGTGCGGCATCGTCGGGCGACGGTGCGTCAGCTGGGGCGGTAGCATCCTGAGCCGCTGTGCTGCGGGTGTCAGCTGGCCGGGACCACCTTGGTCATCACGCAGTTGCCCTTGCCCTTGGGTCGCTGGTAGGTGAATCCGAGCTGCTCGTACATGCTCCTGGTGGCGTTGTACAGGAATGACGCCGAGGTCTTCTTGTCCGGGGCCAGGTCGTGTGGGTATGACTCGACGAGACCGCCGCCGGCAGCCCCGATGAGTTCCAATGCGCCCCGAACGGCCACCGCTGCCACCCCCTGACGCCGGTACTCGCGATCCACGAACAGGCAGGTGATCCGGTAGTCCGGCATGTCGACAAGACCCTTTTCCCATTCCTTGCGGTGATGGATGTTCGGGAGTTCGTCGACCGGCCCGAACTCGGCCCACGCGATCGCGACGTCACCGTCGAACACCAACGCCGCGTGCGCGCGGCCCTGTTCGACCAGCAGCCGCTTGAACTCGCGGTGGCCCAGCTCCTTGCGCTCGGGAGGGTCGGGGTGGGTGAGATGGAACCACATGCACCAGCACCCGCCCCATACTCCGTTGTGTCGCTCGGCAAGACCCGCGAAGGCGTCCCACGTCCGCGGGCTGAGCGGTTCAATTCGGTAGCCGTCCACGCTCACCTGCGCTGCGCTCATGCGGTAAAGATAGAGGTATCTACCGACGATTGGCACGCGTATTCGGTCGCTGGGTGAGAGGAAACGAGCTCGGGAGGCAGCCGAGGCCCAGCGGTTGCCTGTCATCTGGTGATCCATCGGGGATGATCGGTGGGTGAGGGAGTGTGACGTGCGGTGGGCCACCGACAGCGCCTGGAGCGACATCGAGCAGCTCTTCGGGCGTGGCGGTGCTTCGAACGGTTGCTGGTGCCAGTACTGGCTTCTCGGACCCGACTTTCACCGTCGAGAACGCTCGAGGAACCGGCGGGACCTGACTGCGCAGGTTCGGTCCGGGAGCGCCGGGCTGTTGGCCTACCGCGACGATGCTGCCGTCGGTTGGGCGCGCTTCACCCCACGGTCCGAACTGGCATTCTTGACCGCCAGGTTCGCCTCCTACGACTTCGGCTACGGCGACCCGTGGTCGTTGTCCTGCTTTTTCGTGGCCCGCCGGGCCCGCGGCCAAGGCGTGATGAGGGCGTTGATTGACTTCGCTGCCCAATGGGGTCATGACCAGCACACGCAGGTCGAGGCCTATCCGATCGATCCTGCGATCGCCGGCGCCACCGGAAACCGGTTTCCTGGACTGCTTCCCACCTTTCTTGCTGCCGGATTTGTAGAGGACGGTCGGCTGGCGAAGGATCGGGCGGTGGTGAAAAGCGTGACGCGCTAAGGCAGCTGGGACGAACTGCCGGACTTGCGGCACGACGAATTCGTCTGCCGCTTCGACCCTGCTGACTCGCGTGCAGACCGGTTCGGCTACTCAGGGCATGGCAACCTGGTGGACATGACCGCTGAGCCGGCCGCAAAGCCGAACCGCTGGGAACTGCGGGCGTGCGCCCGGCATGGGCACGCCACCTACCGGCCCGATGAACCGGAACTGGCCGATCGACTGCATGCCGACACCCCCCTGGGCCAGGTATGGCGTTGTTTGCGGTGCGGCAACTTCGTCCTCGGCGGTCCCGCCGCGCACGGCGCAGCCGATGAGGCGCCCCTGGTACTGCGGGGGCCGGCACTGCGACAGGCCACCATCTTGCGGATCTTGGCGGTCGAACGGCTCATTAGGGCGGTACTGCTGGGCGTGGCGGTGTGGGCCGTGCTGGCCTTTCGTTCTTCCCAGAACTCCATTCAGGCGGCCGTCGATCGGGACTTGCCGGCCTTTCGCGCTGTCGGCATACACGTTGACCAACTTGCGCTGGTCAAGGACCTGCAGAAAGCCTTGGACCAGGCTCCCAGCCGCCTTGTGCTGATCGCTGCGCTGCTGGCCGGGTATGCGCTGTTGGAAGTCATCGAGGGCATCGGGCTCTGGATGCTGAAACGGTGGGGCGAGTATTTCGCCGTGATTGCGACGGCCATCTTCTTGCCGTTGGAGGTGCGAGAACTGTTGCGCGGGTTCACCTTTACCCGAGTGGCAGCATTCATCATCAACGTCGTCGCCGTGGTGTATCTGCTGCTGTCCAAGCGTCTGTTCGGGTTGCGCGGCGGCCGTGCTGCCTACGACGTGGAACGCCGCGGCGAACAGTTGCTGGAAGTGGAACAGAGCGCGCTGCAATCGCCCGGTCAGCCGGACCGCCAGCGCTGATCGCTCGTCGCGGTGCGCTCGGAACATCTGCGGAGATGGTCCGGCCGCAAGCGTCACACTTGCCGCAGTAGCCAGCTTGCCGGCCTGGAGTAGGAACGACGCCCGGCCACGAAGGTTTCGGCGCCTGGGCGACCTACCATCGACAGGTGTTCCACACGAACGCGCCGCCGGTGCCGGCCACCGCGCTGATCGGCCGCGCGGCCGAGTTGGCGGCCATCCGTGGGCTGCTGACCGCCCCTGGGACGCGCCTGGTCACGCTGACCGGACCACCCGGCGTGGGAAAGACGCGCCTTGCCCTCGCGATCGGAGCGAGCGTCAGCGACGTGGCCTGGGTCGATCTCGCGCCCGTGCACCAGCCGCGGCTGCTGATGATCGAGATCGCCCGCGCGTTCGGTCTCTCCGGTGTCGCCGACGTCCCGGCGGCGATCGACCGGGACGTTTTGCTGATCGTGGACAACTGTGAACACCTGCTGGAGGCCATGCCGCAGCTCGGCGACCTGCTCGCCGCCACGTCACGGCTGCGGGTTCTTGCTACCAGCCGCGAACGGCTGCGGCTCGCCTCCGAGCGCGAGTACGCGGTCCCGCCGCTCCCGATGCCGGCGGACTCGGAGATCGACGATTGGGGTCGGCTACGCAGCAATCCCGCGGTCGCGATGCTTCTGGACCGCGCGCCCGCGCACGTCGAGCTGAATCGGGACACCGCGCGCGCGTTGTCCGACGTGTGCGTCCGGCTGGACGGGTTGCCACTGGCCATCGAGCTGGCAGCGGCGCGGCTGCGCGTGTTCACGCCTGCCGAATTGGCGTTCCGCCTCGAGCGGCGGATGGCTGTGCTCACCGGTGGTGCACGCGACCTGCCCGAGCGCCATCGTGACCTGCGAGCGGCAATCGTGTGGAGTCACGAGCTGCTCTCCGACCGCGATCGCGTCGTATTCCGGCGGCTGTCGGTGTTCCCCGGCGAATGGACTTTGGCAGCTGCCGAGGCGGTGTGTGCGCAGCCCGACGTGCTGGGTGCGGTCGAGTCCCTGCTGGACAAGAGCATGATCCGGCGCGCCGGGGCCGCCGGTGCCGACGCGTGTTTCAGCATGCTGATGAGCCTGCGCGAGTTCGCCGCCGAGCAGCTCGTCGCGCATCGCGAGGATGCCGCGTCCCGCGATCGGCACGCCCAACTGTTCGCCGAACAGGCTCAGGCTTGGGAAGGGACTGTCGGGACCGACACCGAAATGGCCACCTTCGCGGCCATGAACGGCTCCTGGGCCGACATCCGCACCGCCTTCGAGCACACTCGCACACGCTCCGCCGTCGATCCCGTGCTCTGGTTGGCCACCTGCCTGGGATGGTTCCGCTTCACCCGCGGCAGCCTTGCCGAGGGGGAGCAGCTGCGTGAGGTCATCGGCGGGTACCTCGCCACCGACTCCGGGTCGATCGACGCCAGGACCGCGGCGCTGGTGGTGTCCGGCGTCATCGCCTACGCCCTCGGCGATCTGGCGGCTGCCGAGGCGGATCTGAACCAAGTCGCGGAAATCGCGCATGATCGCGGCGACGAGCGGCGCTTTGCGATAGCCCACGCCTTTTCCGGACATGTGGCGCGGGAGCGCCGCGAACCCGACCTCGCGGCGCAGTTCTACACACGCACGCGTGAGATCTATCAGCGGCTCGGGAACCGGCGCGGCGTGGCCTGGGCGGCGTACGACCTCGGCTTGCTTGCGCGCGACCAGCATGACTCCGTGCGCGCCGAGATCCAGCTGCGAGAGGGATTGCGGCTGTTCGAGGCCGAGGACTACGACTGGGCAGTGGCGGTGTCCGCGTGGGCACTCGCCACTGTGTTGGTGTTTAGGGGCGAACCCGACGAGTCGGGCGCCCTGCTCGACCGCGCTCTGCGCCTGCATGATGCGGTCGGAGATCGGCGGGGGTATGCGCAGTGCCTCCAGGCGTTGGCCGAGCTCGCTTTCCTGCGTGGGGCCGCCGCGACCGCTGCGCGCCTCGCCGGGGCCGCCGCGGCGCTGCAAAACGCGTTCGCCGTCCGGCCCAGTGAAGCCGAGCGGACCCGCACCGGCGACTTCGAGGCGCGGCTGGTGACGGCCCTCGGCGCGACCCGGGCCGACCACGAGCGACAGGCGGGCCGGACGATGTCGCAGCGCGCCGTCCGGGAACTCGCCGCCCGGATCGCCACCCCAGGCACGGCCGAACTCGCTGCGGCCGTCGAGCTGACCGCACGCCAGGGTGAGGTGGCCGCCCTGGTGGCTGCCGGACACACGAATCGGCAGGTCGGTCGCCAACTCGGCATCAGCGAGAAGACTGTCGAGATTCACGTCCACAACATCATGGCGCGGCTCGACGCACCGAGTCGCGCCGCAATCGCCGCCTGGGTAGCCACCCGCGGGCTCCAACCCACCCCGTAAGGGATTCCCCGTATGTCGCCGCCCGCCGCGGGACCGTAGACCGGAGGCAACCAGCCGCACCGTGCGGCGGATCAAGGAGCGGACGACATGAACGACGACACACTGATGGAGTTCCTGCACAAGTTCGTCGGGGACCTCGGCGCGACGATCACCGCGGGCAGCGTGGTGGTGGGCCACCGGCTCGGGCTGTACCAGGCGATGGTGGGGACGCCGGGAACCTCCGACGACCTGGCGCGGCGGACGCACTGCGACCCGCGGTACATCGCCGAGTGGCTGCGCGGCCAGGCAGCGGGAGGGTATGTCAGCTACGAGGACGCCACCGACACCTACTCACTCAGCGAAGAGCAGGCCTTCGTGCTGGCGAACCCGGACGGTGCTGTGTACGCACCTGGGGCGTTCGTGCTGGCGCTCGGCGCGCTGCAGGCCGAGGAGAGGGTCACCGACGCCTTCCGCACGGGTGCCGGGATCGGCTGGCATGAGCACGACCACGGGGTGTTCGTGGGATGTGAGCAGTTCTTCCGGCCGGGCTACCACGCGAACCTGGTCCCAAGTTGGATCCCGGCCCTCGACGGCGTCGAGGCGAAGCTGCAGTCCGGTGCCAGGGTCGCGGACGTCGGCTGCGGGCTGGGCGCCTCGACGATACTGCTCGCCGAGCAGTACCCCAACTCGCACTTCAGCGGCACTGACTACCACGATGGTTCGATCGAGCTGGCGCGTAAGCGCGCTGCGGACGCCGGTGTCGCTGAACGAACCTCCTTCGACGTGGCGAGCGCCCAGGGCTACGCCGGCATCGGCTACGACCTGGTCACGACGTTCGACTGCCTGCACGATTTGGGCGACCCGCTCGGCGCCGCGACGCACATCCGCGAGTCGCTCGACGCGGACGGCACCTGGCTGATCGTCGAGCCGTTCGCGGGTGACACGGTCACCGACAACCTGAACCCGGTCGGCCGCGTGTACTACGGCTTCTCAACGTTCCTGTGCGTGCCGAGCGCGCTGTCGCAACCCGGTGGTTACTCGCTCGGTGCCCAAGCCGGCGAGCAGGCGATCGCGAATGTGGTGCGGCAGGCCGGCTTCACCCGGTTCCGGCGGGCTTCCGAGACGCCGTTCAACATCGTCTACGAGGCGAGGCCTTGACCAGTTCGCTGACAGCCGCGCAGGCGGGCGGGATCATCAATCCTGTGCGTTCGCGCGAACCGGACCGCAGCGGCTATGCCGTGCGGTCCGGGGTGCGGCTGTACTACGAGGTCTTCGGGGCCGGACCGGTGACCGTGCTGCTCCTGCCGAGCTGGGCGATTGTGGATGCGCGGACGTGGAAACTGCAGGTGCCATACCTGGCGCGGCATTTCAGGGTGGTGACGTTCGATCCGCGCGGTAACGGTCGGTCCGACCGGCCCTGCGCGCCGGCTGACTACGCCGATGCCGAACTCGTCGTGGATGCGCTCGCCGTGCTGGCCGAGACCGGGACCGATCGTGCAGTCTGCATCGGTCTGTCGTTGGGCGGCCGGGTGCTGCTGCAGCTTGCCGCGGCGCACCCGGAGCGAGTCGCCGGCGCAGTGTTCGTCGCCCCCGCGCTGCGTATGGAGCTGGGACTGCCGCTACCGAAGCGTCAGGCGCTTCCGTTCGAGGAGGAACTCGACTCTTCCGAGGGTTGGTCGAAGTACAACATCCATCACTGGCGCCGCGATCTGGCTGATTTCGCCGAGTTCTTTTTCGGCGAGGTCTTCGCGGAGCCTCATTCGACCAAGCAGGTCGACGACGCTGTCAGCTGGGCGCTGCAGACGGACGCTGAGACGCTCGCCGCCACCGCGCGGGCGCCCTCTCTCGGCGATGGTTCGGGCAGGTGTGAGCCGACGGCGTCTGGCCTGGCGGCACAGGTTCGGTGTCCGGCCCTTGTCGTGCACGGGAGCGCCGACCGGATCGTCGACCATCGCACCGGCCTGGCGTTGGCCGGAGCGCTCGGCTGCCCGGTCGAGGTCTTCGACGGTGGGGGGCACTGCGTGCACGCACGGCACCCGGTGCGGTTCAACCTGCTCATCCGGCAGTTCTGTGAGGCGGTGGCCGGTGCGCGCGCGTGAGCCGGACGATACCGGTTACGCCGTTGTCGACGGCGTCCGTACCTACTACGAAGTATTCGGGACCGGGCCGACGACGCTTCTGATGATGGGCACGTTCCCGGTCGTGGACGGCCGGCAATGGAAGGGCCAGGTGCCTTATCTCGCAAGGCATTTCCGGGTTATCACCTGGGATCCGCGAGGTAACGGCGCGTCCGACCGTCCGGCGGGGCCCGACGCCTACGCCGACGAGGTCTACGCGCGCGACGCCGCCGCCGTGCTCGACGCCACTGGTACGAATGCGGCCTTCGTGGTCGCATTGTGCTCGGGCATCAAGTGGTCGCTGCTGCTGGCCACCGCACAGCCGCAACGGGTACGCGGGCTGGTGGCGATCGCCCCGGGGGTGCATCCGCTCGCACCCCACCCGCACCCTTTGCAGACCGTCGACGATCAGCAGTGGTGCGGCGATTTCGCGGGCTGGGTCGACTACCACTCCGATGTGCTGCTGCCCGAACCGCACTCGTCCAAGGTGTTCGAGGATCTTGTGGGCTGGTCACTGCACACCGATGCCGACGTCATCACCGCCCGCACGCACGCCCCGCTACGGCCGGCGACCGAGGACGAGGCGATCGAAATGTCGCGGGCGCTGACCTGCCCGGTGCTTGTGCTGCACGGCAGCCAGGACACCTGCCAGCCGCCCGAACGCGGACGACGGTTCGCCGAGCTAACCGGCGGTCGGTTCATCGTCCTCGACGGCGTCGGCCACTTGCCTCACGGGCGCCATCCGGTGTTCGTCAACACGCTGATCAGGGAGTTCGTCGACATGCACACCACCCGATCGTCACAGCGCAGTGCCTGGCTGTTCGCCCGCGAGCGCAAGCGGCGCGCGCTGTGGGTGTGCTCGCCGATCGGGCTCGGCCACGTGCTGCGCGACCTCGCCATCGCCCGTTCGCTGCGCGAACGGATACCCGATCTCGAGATCGAATGGTTAGCCCAGCCACCGGTATCCGGGGTGCTACGGGCGAACGGCGAGATCATCCATCCGGCGAGCTCCGAGCTGGCCTCCGAGTCGGCGCACTGGGAGAGCGAGGCAACGCATCACGACTTGCATGCCTTCTATGCATTCCGTCGTATGGACGAGATCCTCTGCGCCAACTACATGCTGTTCGACGACGTGGTGCGCGAGACACCCTACGATCTGTGGGTTGGCGACGAGTCGTGGGAGGTCGACCACTTTCTGCACGAAAACCCGGAGCGCAAGATCGCGCCCTACGCTTTCCTCACCGACGTCACCGGGTTCCTGCCGGTCGACCCCGAGCACGACCGGCGCGAGGCAGACCTGTGCGCCGACTACAACGCGGAAATCATCGAACACCTCGACCGGTTCCCCTACGTGCGCGACCGGTCGGTGTTCATCGGCGACTTCGCCGAACTGCCCGATGCGTCCCTCGGTCCTGGCCTGCCGCGGGTGCGGGAATGGTCCGAACGGGTCTACTCCAGCGTGCCCTACGTCGTGCCGTTCGATCCTGCCGCCTACCGGCGGCCGGCAACTCTGCGCCGTCGTCTGGGCTACGGCACCGGTTACCCGCTTTACGTAGCTGCGGTGGGAGGCACCTCGGTCGGCCGCGATCTGCTGGAACTGACCGCTGAAGCGTTCGCGTTGGTACGCGCGGAGCAACCCGACGCGCGCATGATCATGGTCACCGGGCCGCGCCTGAACGTTGACGAACTCCCCGATGTCGAGGGGATGGACAAGCGCGGGTACGTCCCCGAGCTGTTCGAGCATCTGGCCTGCGCAGACGTCGCGGTGGTTCAGGGCGGACTGTCCACGACGATGGAGTTGGTCGCCGCGCGGCGCCCGTTCGTGTACTTCCCGCTGGCAAATCACTGGGAGCAGCAACACTTCGTGGCGCACCGACTCGACTACTACCGTGCGGGGATTCGGATGCAGTACGCCACGACGCGTCCGCCGGATCTTGCGGCAGTGATGCTCGCGGCGCAGCGGTCGCGTCCGGCCTATCGCACCGTACGCCGAGGCGGCGCCGCCAAGGCCGCTGACCAGCTGGCGAGCCTGCTGCGTCGCTAGCGCGCGACGGGCAGCAGGTTTTGGAGCCTGTGCGTGACTGATCGGTTACCGAAAGGGCGGACGTCAGTCGGTGTCACCGTCCCGGCGGCGCTCGAAAGTTGCTACTAAGACTGCCTTTTCCCGGGCGTCGGCCATCACCAGAAGGTTGTCGCCGGCCCGCAGCACGGTGCTACCGGTGACGGCGATCGGCTTCTGGTTTCTCACCAGCATGGTGATCCACATGTCCACGGCCAGCGCCGACAGCTCGCGCAGGGTGTTGCCGTCTGCGGGCGAGCCGGCCGCCACGGTGAATTGGTGCACGCCCTCAGGCTCGCGGCGCAATCGCATGCCAAGCGCCCACGGTTCGGGTTCGACGTTACGCACTGGTAGTCGCAAAAGTCGGGTGAGGCCAGGGATCAGCGCGCCCTGGACGATCACCGAGATCACCACCACCACGATCACGATGCCGTAGAGGCGCTCCGCATCGGCCAGGTTGGCGGTCAGGATGAAGCTACCCAGCAGGATCGGCACCGCCCCCTTGAGTCCGGCGAACAACACGAACACGCGTTCATTGCGGCGGAGCGGGGTGAAGCCGAGGCACAGCCCGACGAACAAGGGGCGGATCACCAGGGTCAGCGCGGCTGCGAAGATCAGCCCGGGTATCCAGACATTGGAGTGTCCGATCACCCGCAGGTCGACCGTCAGGCCCAGAACGATGAAGACCGCAATCTCACCCAGGCTCGCCAGAGCACCGTGAAAGCGCTCGATTTCACGCTTGTACGGTGCCCGGGCATCGCCGGCGACGATGCCGGCCACGAAGACGGCCAGGAATCCCGAGCCGTGAGCAAGCACGGCGGCACCGAACAACACGAACGCGCTGGCCAGCGTCCGCAGCGGATACAGCCCTTCACTGGGCAGCGGCACCCGTTGGATGAACCAGATCAGCGCCCGACCGCCGACTAGGCCGACTGCAGCCCCGATGCCCATCTGCAACAGAAACTCGACGCCGACCTGCCCGAAGGTAGATCCGGTCAGCCCGCCGGCGGTGATCAGGCCGGCCATCAGGGCGATGCCAGCTGGATCGTTCGCCCCCGACTCACCCTCCAGGATGGTGCCGCTCCGGCCGGCAACTTCCTTCTGGCCGAGCACCGAGAACACCATCGCCGGGTCGGTCGGCGCCACCGCCGTCGCCACCAGCAACGCCGGATACCAGCCGAGTCCGAAGGCGACGTGCAGCAGCACTGCCCCCGCCGCCGCCGTCAGGAAGGTGCCTGGCACGCCGGCCAACGTGATCGGCGCCCAGGCCGACCGGAATCGCGTCCAGCCGATGTGCAGCCCGCCGTCGAACAGAATGCACAGCAGGGCGACCGTGGCGATCCGTTCCACCATCACCTCTGGCGGAGCGTGCAGTGCCGGCACCAGCTTCACGGCGATGGCGGCCGCGATCAGCAGAAGTCCGGGAGCCGGCACCTTCAGGGTGGCGGTGAGCCGGTTGGACAACAGCGCCGCCAAGCCGACCAGGGCGCCAAGTAGTAGCAACACGGCGAACGGTTGGCTGTCGGTCATCGGTTGACCTCCGGGAGAAGGGGTTGGCCTTAACGTTGCCGACCAGACTTCCCGGCGCTCCAGCCCACACTCTAGGGGGCTACCGGGGATGGTCGGTGGCCAACCCCGACGAGGACTCTCCGGTGGTGACCGCCGCGACGGTGGCCTTGATCGGTTGCGCGGCGAGCAGCAGGTCGACGGCGCTCTGCTGGGTCGCGCCGCTGATCCCCTGAAGCGGTCCGCCCCAGTGCATCCCGTACTGGTTGTCGGTGGTGCGGTCGTGGGTAAAGGCGATCGTCGCTTGCCCGATCAAATAGTCGCTGTAGGGATGGTCGTCAAGCGCGCGGTTGAGCTCGCCAAGATTGCGGACGTAGATGCCCTTGAAACTCGGCCCGTTGACATCGCAGCCGTACTCCTCGCAGGGCTCGGTGAGCACCCCGTCGACGTTCAAGTGAGCGGATTTGCTGGAGGCATCCGCCAGTTGCCGCGCCTGCTCCAGATAGCGATCGTCGCCTGTCGCCGCATTCAGTGCCACCAGGGCGCCCAGTACCACTCCCTGGTTGTAGGTCCAGGTCTCGCCACTGCTGGCCCGGCAGTTGCCGGGATCCAGCCCGTCCCGCACCAGCAGATCGTCGTTGACCATCCCGGAAGCATCGAACCATTCCCACACCGAAACCGCTCGATCCAGGTTGGCGGCCCCGTCGGCACCCGTTCTGGTGGCCAATTCGGCAGCCGCCTCGACGAACAGCTCATTGGAGATGGCGTTCTTGTACCCGTGATCGACGGTCCACCACAGTCCACCACCGCACACGTCGTCGTGATTGCTCCACATAAAGGCGACGTCGCGGCGCGCGGTGTTGAGGTACCTGGCGTCACCGGTGAGGTCGTAGGCCCTGATCCAGGCGAGCGCCCACCAGCCGGTGTCGTCAGTGAATTCGTTGACGAAGTTGCCGCGTTCGGCGTTGCGCTTCTTGCTGAAGGTGTTCTCCAGTACCCAGACGTACCGGCGGTCACCCGAGCTGATCATGTAGTCGGTCAACGCCGTCAGCGAATTGGCGCTGTTCCACCAGCCAGTGGTCGGCCAGACGCCGCTGAGCTGGTCGTACTGCTGCGCGAGGGTATCGACGGCGGGCAGTTCCGACGGTGCCTGCACCGCACACCCGGTGAGCAGCACGCCGGCCAACACCACGATCAGCAGACGCCGGCCGTGACGTGCGCGCATGACCGACCTCGCTTCTGATTGAGTGAGCGGCACCCCGAGAACCGGCTACCGGCAGGATGATCTCATTGTGGTCGATGCGTCCCACCAGCTACTCGGGTAACAGCCTGCTCGACGTCCGGACTGCCGTCCGGTTTCGCCGCCGCATCGGCTGGCTACCGGTGGCCGCCGCACTCTGTGTGTGTGTGGCTGGCTGTACCGGGGGTCAGGTGGGGCCGGTACCGAGCCCGCCCGTCGCGACCGGCACTGCCACGGCTCCGACCCGCCCGTCGGTGCCTACCAGCCAACCGGTGGCCACCAGCCAACCGGTCTCCGGCAGCGAATCGGTCTCCACCAGCCAGCCGGTCTCCGGCAGCGAATCGATCACCGGCAGCGAATCGATCACCGGCAGCGAATCGGCGATCGCCACCTCAGCACCGGGCACGGTCGTCCCGTTTCGCACCGTCGCCCAGGACAGCGCCACCGGCAAACGGAT
>JALYXB010000023.1 GCA_030947305.1 Actinomycetota bacterium
GACACCGCCAGCACCTGCACCTTCTCGTTCTGGAACGTCGAGAGGTTCTCCCGCAAGGCGCCGAGCTCATCGGCGCAGATCGATGAGAAGGCGAAGGGGTAGAAGACCAGCAGGACGGCCTTGTGGCAGGCGAATCCGGCAAGTGACACCGGGTGCTTGTTCATGTCCGGCAGGGTGAAGTCCGGCGCGTTGTCCCCGACGACGATCTTCATGCTGAGCGAAACTTCCTGTGTGTCAACAACATTCGGCAGGCATGGAAGCCAACTGTCATCGTCGACCGTTCAGCGCTTCTGCCGTGGAGCCCGCGTCCGTGCCAACCGGGTGATCATCCAGTCCTCGGTGCCGCCGACGCTGGTGGCCTGCGAAAGTCCTGCCGTCTTGGCGGCTTCCGCGATCTCACTCGGCTCGACGTAGCCATCCCGACCTGTCTTGGGGGTCAGCAACCAGATCGCCGCATCGTCGGCGAGCAAGGTCAGGGCGTCCACCATGGCATCGGTGACGTCGCCGTCGTCCTCCCGCCACCAGAGCAAGATGGCGTCGACCACCTCATCGGCGTCCTCGTCCACCAACCGATTCGTGGTGAGCGATTCCACCGCGTCGCGCAGGCCGTGGTCGACGTCGTCGTCGTAGCCGATCTCTCCAACAGTGTCTCCGGCCGAAAGGCCGAACCGGGCAACGATCGCCGCAACATCCGGCGAGTCTCCACTCACGACCTCTCGCGTCCTTTCGTCGATGCCAAGCCGGGGAGTTGCCGGTCGAATCCAGCCCCATGGCCCCTGCGCTACTAGCCGCACACCTTATGCACCGATCCCCCTTGAGGTGAAGCTGGCCCGGCTTATCAGCTACTGCCGGAGTGGAGGAAGATGGAATCGTGGTCGTTCACCTCTACCGTGTGCGGCCGGATCGACGAACCGGGGCAGGCGACATCCACGCCGACCCGGGTGCAGACGAGGAGAACCCTTGCCGAAATTCAGCGCAGCCGACGCCGCCACCGGAGCCGAGGTGCCGCAGCACCGCATCATCCGCGACGGCCTTGCCGCCCAGCTGCCGGACGTTGACCCGCAGGAAACAGAGGAATGGCTCGACTCCTTCGACGCGATGCTCGATGTCGGCGGCCGGCAACGGGCTCGCTACCTGATGCTCCGGCTGCTGGGCAGGGCCCGTGAACAGCACATCGGTTTGCCGGCGCTGACCACCACCGACTACATCAACACGATCCCAACGGCCGCCGAACCCGACTTCCCCGGCGATGAGGAGCTCGAGCGGCGCTACCGGTCCTGGATCCGCTGGAACGCGGCGGTGATGGTGCACCGCGCGCAGCGCCCAGGCATCGGCGTCGGTGGGCACCTGTCGACCTATGCGTCGTCGGCGACGTTGTACGAGGTCGGCTACAACTACTTTTTCCGCGGCAAGGATCACCCGGGCGGCGGCGACCACATCTTCTTCCAGGGCCATGCCTCCCCCGGCATGTACGCCAGAGCCTTCCTGGAGGGCAGGCTGACCCAGAACGACCTCGACGGCTTCCGGCAGGAGGTCAGCCATCCGGGCGGCGGCTTGCCCAGCTACCCGCACCCGAGGTTGATGCCCGGCTTCTGGGAATATCCGACGGTGTCGATGGGCCTCGGCCCGATGAACGCCATCCAACAGGCGAGGGTCAATCGCTACCTGCACCACCGCGGACTGAAAGACACGTCACAGCAACATGTCTGGGCCTTTCTAGGTGACGGCGAGCTGGACGAGGTTGAGTCCCGCGGGCTTATTCACGTCGCCGCGGTCGACGGTCTGGACAACCTCACGTACGTGATCAACTGCAACCTGCAGCGGCTGGACGGGCCGGTCCGCGGCAACGGCAAGATCATCCAGGAGCTGGAGGCGTTCTTCCGCGGCGCCGGCTGGAACGTGATCAAGGTGATCTGGGGCCGCGAGTGGGACGGGCTGCTGCATGCCGACAGGGACGGCGCACTTGTCAACCTGATGAACACCACAGCGGACGGCGACTACCAGACCTATAAGGCCAACGACGGCGCCTACGTGCGGGAGCACTTCTTCGGCAGGGACCCGCGTACCAAGTCGATGGTGGCCTCGATGAGCGACGAGGATATCTGGAACCTCAAGCGTGGTGGGCACGACTACCGCAAGGTGTACGCCGCCTACCAGGCAGCGATGAATCACGTCGGCCAGCCGACGGTCATCCTGGCCAAGACGATCAAGGGCTATCACCTCGGCTCCAGCTTCGAGGGGCGTAACGCGACCCATCAGATGAAGAAGCTGACCCTGGAAAACCTCAAGTCGTTCAGGGACGAGCTGCACATCCCGATCTCCGACGAAGCCCTCGAGGCCGACCCATATCAACCGCCGTACTACCACCCGGGCGGGAACGCACCGGAGATCGGTTACCTGTTGCAACGCCGGGCAAAGTTGGGTGGGTTCGTTCCCGACCGCAGACTGCCCGGTGCGGCATTGGCGGATCCTGACGACAAGGTCTACGAGGTGATGAACCGCGGCTCCGGCAAGCAGGAGATCGCCACCACCATGGCGTTCGTCCGGCTGGTACGAGACCTGTTCAAGGACAAGGCGATCGGCGATCGGATCGTGCCGATCATTCCCGACGAGGCCCGCACCTTCGGGATGGACTCGTTCTTTCCGGGACAGAAGATCTACAACCCGTCCGGCCAGCTCTACACGGCAGTCGACGCCAATTTGATGTTGGCGTACAAGGAATCCGAGCAGGGCGTCATCCTGCACGAGGGCATCAACGAGGCCGGCTCGGTGGCCACCTTCACCGCGGTGGGCAGCAGCTACGCCACCCACGACACCCCAATGATCCCGATGTACATCTTCTACTCGATGTTCGGGTTCCAGCGGACCGGTGACGGCCTGTGGGCGGCCGGCGATCAGATGGCACGCGGTTTCGTGCTCGGCGCGACGGCCGGCCGGACAACGCTCACCGGTGAGGGCCTGCAGCACGCGGACGGACATTCTCACCTGTTGGCAGCGACAATGCCGCACGTGGTCGCCTACGACCCTGCATACGGCTACGAGATCGGGCACATCGTCAAGGACGGGCTCCGCCGGATGTACGGCGAGGGCGGCCGCACCGCGGCCCATCCGCACGGTGAGGACGTCATGTACTACATCACCATGTACAACGAGCCCTATGTGCAGCCAGCCCGGCCGCCCGATCTGGACGTCGAGGGCCTGTTGCGCGGGATCTACCTGCTCAAGCCGGCCGCCGAGTCCGACGACCGGGCCAGGGCCCAGCTGCTGGCGTCAGGCGTCGGCGTTCGATGGGCACTGGAGGCGCAGGAGCTGTTGGCACAGGACTGGCGCGTTGCGGCCGATGTCTGGAGTGTGACCAGCTGGTCGGAGCTTCGCCGGGACGCCGAAACCTATGAGCGGGCAAGAGTTCTCGACCCGGGCGGCACCTTTGAACAGCCCTTCGTCACCAGGGCGCTTGCCAACTCGACCGGTCCGGTGATCGCCAGCAGCGACTATCAGCGGGCGGTCCAGAACCAAATTGCCCCCTGGGTGCCCGGCGATTACCTGGCGCTCGGCGCCGACGGTTTCGGCTTCTCCGACACCAGGGCAGCGGCCAGGCGACACTTCCTGATCGACGGCCCGTCGATGGTGGTGGCGACGCTGTCCGCACTGGAGCGCAGGGGCGAATACCGCCCAGGTGCGGCGGCCGAGGCGGCCGCCAAGTATCAGCTGTCCGACGTCACCGCCGGCACCTCGGGCAACACCGGTGGCGAATCCTGAGCTGGCGTGCGACGAGTCCTTGAAGATCGTCATTGGTGACGATGTGGTCACGGTCCGGTCCAAGGGTTTGGCCTTCTTCCGCACGGGCGAGTGACGCGGTAGCCTCGCGCTGTGTTGCTCTTCCTGGGGTGACCGTGTTGCAAGGAGCTGGAATGGCGCAGGGAACTGTGAAGTGGTTCAACTCGGAGAAGGGCTACGGCTTTATCTCCCCCGACGACGATTCCGGGGATGTCTTCGTCCACTACAGCGCGATAGGCGGCGACGGCTACAAGAGCCTTGATGAGGGCCAGGCGGTGACTTTCGAAGTCGAGCAGTCGCCGAAAGGCCCGCAGGCGACCAACGTCGTCCCGGCCTGAGGCGAGAAGCCGAACCACCCGCCACCACCGGCTGCCGACGCTGGCAGGCTCCTCAGCATGCCGTCCGTCGATTCAGCCGCTGGTGCACCAGGGGTGAGTGCAGCAACGCTGCGCAAGGTGGAACGCGCCTCCGCCGGCCTGGCCACCAGGGCGGTGGCCGAGATGGACGAGCGACTGCCATGGTTCAGGGTGCTGCCGGCCGACCAGCGTTCCTGGGTGACGTTGGTCGCGCAGGCCGGCATCTCCGGGTACATCAGCTGGGCGACAGGGGCATCGACCAGCGCCCGACTCACCGAGCAGGTTTTCGGCACCGCCCCGCGAGATCTGACGAGGTCGGTGTCGTTCCGGCGCACCGTTGAGTTGGTCCGGTTGGCGATATCGGTGGCGGACGAACACCTTCCGGCACTGGGCGAGACGGAGGGCGAGCGGGCGGCGCTGGCCGATTCGCTGCTTCGCTACAGCAGGGAGATCGCCTTCGCCGCCGCCGGTGTCTACGCAGCAGCCGCCGAAACACGAAGCTCGTGGGACGCCAGGGTCGAGGCCGCGGTCGTCGACGGGGTACTGCGAGGGCAGAACATCGGCGAGCTGACGTCGCAGGCCGCCACCCTGAATTGGGACGCGGCGGCGCCGACCACGGTTTTTGTCGGGATTGCCCCGCCGGGCGATGCCCGCAGCACGGTCGCGGCTGTCGCCGAATGGTCGCGCCGGCGACGCCAGCCGGCCATGGCCGGCATTCAGGGCAGCACCCTGGTGGTGATGCTGGCCGGCGAGCCGTCCGACGCAGCTGTCGTCGATCTGTTCGGTGCCGGGCCGGTGGTCCGTGGCCCGACAGCCGTCGGACTCTCCGGCGCTATCGAGTCCGCCGCCGAAGCGCTGGCCGGGATGGACGTCGTCGGCGCCTGGCCAGCTGCGCCGCGCCCGGTCGACGCAGCAGAGTTGCTGGCCGAGAGGGTCGTCAGCGGCGACGCTCGGGCGGCAGGTCGCCTGCGCCGCACCGTGTTTGCGCCCCTCGACGTCCCCGGTTCACCGCTGTTGGAGACGTTGGATACCTACCTGTCGCACTCCGGTGCACTGGAACCGGCTGCCCGCGCGCTGTTCGTGCACCCGAACACCATCCGCTACCGGCTGCGCAGAATCGGCGAGCTTACCGGGCGTGATCCACGGGACGGCCGGGACCGGTTCGCCTTGCAGGTCGCCCTAGTACTCGGCCGCCTGCAACCCTGAAACCTCCCCAGCGGCCGGGTCGGTGTTGCCGGGCCACCGGCCCACTTGCTCGTTATTGGACAGATCCTGCGAATCATTGAGAGGTTTCCTACAAGTCCACGTGGGCGAGTTGGTGTCCCCCGGTACCAGCGAAACCGGCCGACTGCTGTTTGACTAGTGATCGTGCTGGCCATCGTTGCTCCCGGACAGGGCGCTCAAAAACCCGGAATGCTCACGCCGTGGCTCGAGCTCGACGGGCTGGGTGCGCGGCTCGATCAGTGGTCGGATGCTGCTGAGTTGGATCTGCGCAGGCTGGGTACAACGGCCGATGCCGATGACATCAAGGACACCGCGATCACCCAACCGCTGGTGGTCGCCTGCGCGCTGCTGGCAGCGAGCCGACTGGCTGTTCCTGCCACCTCCGCGACGGCCGGTCACTCCGTCGGCGAGCTGGCTGCGGCCGCCATCGCCGGCGTTGTCACCGACGAGCAGGCGATCGGCCTGGCCGGGCTGCGCGGCCGGGCGATGCGGACAGCCTGCGCCTTGGAACCGACATCGATGGCCGCCTGCATGAACCCCGACATCGATCTCATCCTGGGCGCCCTGACTGAACGAAACCTGGTGGGCGCCAACGTGAATGGCGCCGGTCAGGTGGTGGCTGCCGGGTCGGCCGCCGACATCGCGGCAATCGTCGCCGATCCACCGAAGGGCATCAGGGTGATCCCGCTGCAGGTCGCCGGCGCCTTCCACACCAGCTACATGGAGTCTGCGGCGGCCGCGCTGGCGCCGCGGATCGCTCAGCTGCAACCGACGGACCCGCGGCTGACGCTGCTGACCAACGGCGACGGCAGCGTCGTCGATTCCGGCAAGGGCTACCTCGAGCTGGTGCTGCGGCAGATCACCTCGCCGGTCCGCTGGGATCTGTGCATGGCCACGTTGTCGGAGTTGGATGTCACCGGCGTGCTCGAGCTGCCGCCGGCCGGCACCTTGGTGGGGCTGCTGAAGCGGGACCGCAAGGATATTGCAACGATGGCACTGAAGACCCCTGCCGAGCTGGACGCCGCCATGACGTTCATCGCCGAACACGCCGGAGCCGCCGCGTGACACTCCCCATCAATCTGCCCACCGCCGCCACCGCAGCCAGTCGGATAGCCGGCATCGGCAGTTTTCGCCCCGCCCGGGTCGTTACCAACGACGATCTGGCAACGATCATGGACACCAACGACGGGTGGATCCAGTCCAGGGTCGGCATCGCCGAACGTCACTTCGCCGACGAGACCGAGACGGTCTCCTTCATGGGAGCGGCCGCGGGTCGTCTCGCGATCCAGGATGCTGGTCTTACCGCCGACGACATCGACCTGGTGATCGTGGCTACCTGCACCCTGCCGACGCCGATCCCGCATGCTGCCACCAAGGTGGCAGCCGAGCTGGGGATCCAAGCGCCGGGTTCGTTCGACCTGAACGCCGCCTGCGCCGGGTTCTGCTACGGACTTGCCACCGCGTCAGCACTGATCAGGTCCGGGGAGGCGACAAACGTTCTGCTGGTGGGTTCGGAGAAGCTCACCGACTGGACGGAGCCGACCGACAGGGCGACCGCGATCATCTTCGCCGACGGTGCCGGCGCGGTGGTGGTGACGGGCTCGGAGACCGTCGACATCGGCCCGGTTTCCTGGGGCTGCGCTGTCGAAAACACCGAGACAATCGCCGTCAAGGATCGCCATTCGTTCATCATTCAGGAGGGCCAGACGGTCTTCAGATGGGCGACAACGGCGATCGCACCGGTGGCGATCGACGCCGCAGCCAGGGCAGGTGTCGCACTTGCCGACATCGATGTGTTCGTCTCCCACCAGGCGAACCTGAGGATCGTCGAGTCGATCGCCAAGAAGTTGGTCGCCGCCGGCGCCCGGCCGGACCTGTTGGTGGCCAAGGACATCATCGAGACCGGCAACACGTCGTCGGCCTCCATTCCGATCGCCCTGGATCGGATGCGGCAGGCCGGCGAGGTGAAGTCCGGTGATCTGGTGCTGGCGGTCGGTTTTGGTGCCGGATTGACCTACGCGTCGCAGGTGTTCCGCTGTCCGTAGCGAGGCGCCGCGACTGACCAGACGCCGTCGGGCAGAATCGCGCCGAACACCCCGCCGTTTCGGATCCACCGGGACGACACCACCACCGAGAGGAACGACAGTGAGCAACGAGGACATCTTGGCCGGATTGGGCGAAATCGTCGAAGAGGTCGCCGGTGTGCCCGCGGCCGACGTCACAGCCGAGAAGTCATTCACCGACGACCTGGACATCGACTCGCTGTCGATGGTCGAGATCGCCGTGCAGGCCGAGGACAAGTTCGGCGTCAAGATCCCCGACGACGAGCTCGCCAACCTCAAGACGGTGCAGGACGCCGTCAGCTATATCGAGCGCAACAAAACCTGACCGCACACTCGGTCGCGCCGGTGCCCGAGGCGGACACCCCGCAGCAACGGACCGCCGGCGCGCCCGAGACCACCCTGTGCCGGCCATGGTCGACCCGCAGTACCCAGTCGCCGCCCCCGATCCGGGGTCGAGCGCGTCGCAGTTCGAGGAGCAAGTTCGGATGAGTGAAAACGACATCGTAGTCACCGGCATCGGCGCCACCACGCCGATCGGTGCCACCGCCCCCGAGACCTGGCAGGCGTTGCTCGATGGCACCAACGGGGTGACGGTGAACGATGAACCATGGGTCGACCAGTTCAACCTGCCCGTCAAGATCAAGGCCGGGCTGAAGGTCGATCCGCTCGATGTACTGAGCAGGGTCGAGGCCAGGCGCCTGGACCGGAGCCAGCAGGTGGCCCTGATCGCCGCCCGCGAGGCATGGGCGGACGCTGGTACTCCCGAGGTCGATCCGGTGCAGATCGGCGCCTTCGTCGGTACTGGTGTCGGGGGCGCCGTCACCCTGCTGACCCAGGACGATCTGCTGGAAACCGAGGGCATGCGCAAGGTTGCCGTGCTCACCGTGCCGATGCTGATGCCGAACGGGCCGGCCGCGGCGGTGGGGCTGGAGATCCAGGCCCGCGGCGGCGTGCACGCCCCGGTGTCCGCCTGCGCTTCGGGAGCCGAGGCCCTTGCCTGGGCCTGGCGGATGCTTAAGGAGGGCGACCTCGAGATCGCGCTGGCCGGCGGCGCCGAGGCTTGTATCTGCCCGTTGCCGGTGGCCGGTTTCGCCCAGATGCGCGCGACCTCCACCCGCAACGACGATCCGGCAAGCGCTTCCCGGCCCTTCGACCGCGATCGTGACGGCTTCATCCTCGGCGAGGGTGCCGGGATGATGGTGCTGGAGCGGCGCGATCATGCGGTGGCTCGCGGTGCGAACATCTATGGAGTGCTGGCCGGCGTCGGCATGTCCAACGACGCCTTCCACATCACCGCGCCAGAACCAAACGGTGAGGGCGCCAGCAGGGCCATCGCCAAGGCGCTGCGCACCGCAGGGCTGGCGGCGAAAGACGTCGGGCACGTCAATGCCCATGCCACCTCGACACCGGTCGGCGACATCGCCGAATCCAAGTCCATCCTCAAGGCCATCGGCGACCACGCCGTCGTCACCGCGAACAAGTCGATGACCGGTCACCTGCTGGGCGCCTCCGGTGCCGTTGAAGGCATCGCCACCTTGCTGGCCGTCAGGAACGGCATCGTTCCCGGCACCCGCAACCTGCTGCACCTCGACCCGAACATCCATCTCGACGTGGCCACCGAAACCCGCGAGGTCGCATTGACCGCCGCGGTCAGCGACTCGTTCGGCTTCGGCGGCCACAACGTCGCCCTGCTGTTCACCAAGGACTGACATTCACGTGACGGCAATAGCAGAAACCAACCAAGGGCCACGTCAGCTCGACCCGAGGGAGCCGGAGGTTCGGCTGGTCGAGCTGCTGGATCCCGACACCCTCGTCGAGCTGCACAAGGCCGACACCTCGGGAGTCTGGGCTGTGCGCGGCCGCATCGACGGCGCCAAGGTGATCGCCTACTGCACCGACGCCACCCGGCAGGGTGGCGCCATGGGGTTCGAGGGTTGTCGACACATCGTCGACGCCATCGACACCGCGGTGCGGGAACGAGTTCCGGTGATCGGGCTGTGGCACTGCGGCGGCGCCCGACTGCAGGAAGGCGCCGCCTCGCTGGACGGGGTGGGCAACATGTTCGCCGCGATGGTGCGGGCTTCCGGCCGGGTCCCGCAGATCTCGGTGGTGCTCGGCGCGGCCGCCGGCGGCGCCGCCTACGGCCCGGCACTGACCGACGTCGTCATCATGTCGCCCGACGGCAGGATCTTCGTCACCGGTCCGGACGTGGTGAAGTCGGTGACCGGTGAACAGGTCGACATGGAGGCCCTCGGCGGCCCGTCGGCGCACGGCCGCAAGTCCGGGGTGGTGCACATCGTCGCCGATTCGGAGGCCGATGCCTTCGCCCGCGCCCGCAAGGTCACGTCGTTGTTCTCCCGGCCAGGCATCTCCGGGGTCACCGGCATCGAGGACGACCCTGAGCTGGCCGCGCAGCTACCCGAACAACGCAACCGCGCCTACAACGTCCGCCCGCTGATCAACCGCATCCTGGACGAGCCGATCGAGGAACTGCAGGCCAAGTGGGCACCGAACGTGGTGGTCGGCCTCGGCCGGCTCGGTGGCCGCACCGTCGGGGTGGTCGCCAACAACCCACTGCGGCTCGGCGGTTGCCTGGACTCGGTGGCGGCCGAGAAGGCGGCCAGGTTCGTTCGGATGTGCGACGCCTTCGGCGTCCCGCTGCTGGTGATCGTCGACGTACCCGGCTACCTGCCTGGCGTCGGGCAGGAGTGGGACGGCGTGCTCCGCCGCGGCGCGAAGTTGTTGCACGCCTTCGCCGAAGCGGTGGTTCCGCGGGTCACTCTCGTCACCCGTAAGGCCTTCGGCGGGGCCTACATCGCGATGAATTCCAAGGCGCTGGGGGCGACGGCAGTCTTCGCCTGGCCGGACGCCGAGATCGCCGTGATGGGTGCCAAGGCGGCAGTCGGCATCTTGCACCGTCGGAAGATCGCCGCCGCGCCGCAGGACCAACGCGAAGCGCTGATCACCGAACTGGCCACCGAACAGGAGCGCGTTGCCGGCGGTGTGCAGCGCGCCATCGAGATCGGCGTGGTGGACGAGGTGATCACGCCGGCCCAGACTCGGCGCAGGGTGGCCGAGGCACTCGCCTCCGCCCCGTCAGGACGCGGCGCCCACGGCAACATCCCGCTGTAGGCAGCGGCTCACCTGGCGCGCCGCAGCTGCCTCATCTGCGCGCCGTTTGCGCGTGATCATCGGCGACCAGCTGACCGAGCAGGTCGCCGAGACCGTCCTGCGCCCGGCCGGGCGACCGACCGGAGGTGATGACGACAGGACGGAACGTCGACGCCACCGGAAAGCCCGCTGCCCGCAACGCATCAACCAGGCAGCTGTCCTCGCCGCGTGCGACGGACGGAAAACCTCCCGCCGCTAGATAAGCGTCGGTCCTGACGGCAAGGTTCGCGCCATAGACGTGCCGGTGACCCGACGGCGTGAGGCCGTCCTCGATGATCTGTCGATAGCGCCGGCGAGCTGCCTCGGTGCTACGCCAACCGACAACCTCGACCATGCCGGCAACGGCGAGCGAGCCGGTGGCAGCGGCGTGTTCCAGGGTCTGCACGATCCATTCCGGTGGCACCATGGAGTCGGCGTCGGTGTTGAACAGCCAGCAATGCGGACCGGCGGCCAATTGCTCGCCGGCGGTGGCGATCATCAGGGCTCGCACGTCGCCGACGGTGCGGGACGTTTCGTCGATCAGCAGCGTCGTCTGGACCGCTTTCGCAGACGCGGCCGGCCTGGACGCGAGCGCCGCCTCGGCAACCACCAGGGTCGCGTCCTTGCAGCGGTGCGCCGAAACGGCAATCAGCGCTCTGTCGACCAGTCCGGCGCCGACGCCGGTCTCCACCGCCCGCAGCACAGAGGTGAGGCACGCCGCGATGCGGTGCTGTTCGTCGTGGGCCGGAATGGCGACGATGACGTCAACCGTCATGGCCGGCCAGGAACTCTGCGTCGCGGTCGGAGTGTTGTTGCCGGACATACAGATCGAGGTCGGCGATGGCACCGCTCAGGTCGGCCTCGTGGGCCAGTCCGGCCGGTCCAGCAAGCGATCTGCCCACATCCAACAACCGGCGCACCGCCGCCCCGACGCCCGCCCGAACCTCGGTGGCCAGCTCCTGCAGGTCGCTGGCAGACCAGCCCGATGTCGGTGAGTCCGCCCCGGCGGTCAATATCGCGCCGGCATGACGGACCAGCGCGTGCGCCGTGCTCAACTCGAGCCTGAGCTTGCCCAGGTTGATGCGGGTGGCCTGATCCGGACCGTTCGGCGATCCGCAGACAAAGTGAGTCACCAGATCGGCGACTCTGGCGGCGGCGCCCACCCACACGGCTGCGACCCCTATTCCGCCGGGAAAGAATCCAGCCCGGCCGAGGTAGAACCCCGGCGGACCTACTTGCCCGTACGCCGGTACCGACCGGTCCCGCACCGCAACAGTAAAGGACCGGCTGGCGGCCATCGCGGCCGTCTGCCAGCTGTCAAGATTCGGAGTCCAGTCGTGAACATCGACGTCCATCAACAACTGCTCCTGTTGCGCTGCATCAACTCCCGCCTCGGGCCGCGGCTGCACGGACGCCGTGATCAGGGCCCTGTCCAGCAGTCCCACTCCGGACGCGAACGGCACCGTGCCTGATAGCCGGAATCGATCCATCTGGCGAATCGTGGACAGCCCACCCCCGCGGGACCGCGATGCCCAGACTCCGTACAACGACCCAGGCACCGGGTCGCGACCTGCCTGCCGCAGGATGCGCAGGGCATCGATGTGGCCCTCGGCGAGCCGGGCCAGCGGGATGTCCGTCCGACCGATCGCTGTCAGTCCGTCCAGCAGGTCCGGCCAGCAAAGCCCGGCCCACTCACGTTTCTCGAGCAGCGCGGTCAAGGCGCGACGATCACCAGCGACGGACCCGTCGGTGTCGGGGTGAGCTGTACCCACGGGCCCGGGAACGGGAGCGAGCACACTCACCTCGACCCGCTGGACCGTCATTGGACCGCACCGGCCGGCCGTCGCCAGCTGTGCAGGACGAATTCCTCGTCTTCGTGTCGAACCGAGGAATGCCAGCCGAGATCTCGCAGGGGGTCATCCATCTTCGCCACCGCGTCGGTGCCGGAAAGGTAGGCGTCGGCCGGGAAGTGCCGCCAGTTCACCACCATCAGCTCGGCGACTCGGTCGGTGTATGCGACCGCGCTGATCATTGGCGCGAGGGCGTCCAGCTCGGCCGGCGGCAAGTAGTAGACGACTTCGGACAGCAGCACCAGATCGAATCTGTCGGTGGCATCGGGTGCAGCCGGCAGCGCGTGCGGCCTCACCTGCACGTTCGACAGCTGGTGAAGCCGCTGAGCCGATATCCGGCAGGCTTCGGCCGAGGCGTCGCTGGCCAGTACTTGGTCGCTACGGTTCGCCAGCGATGCCACCAAATGACCTGTGCCGCAGGCGGCATCCCAGGAACGCCGATACCGATCGGCGGCCAGCGCCGCCAGTACCACCGCGATTTTACGGCGCTCATACCAACTGTCCTCGACCCGGAACGGATCTGCGTCGGCGGCATACATCCGGTCGAAATCGGGCGGTGCTGTCATCGGTCGGTGTCCTTGCGCTGTAGCAGGAATTGGCTTTCGTGATGGGCCAGCATGGCCGTCGGGACCACGGGGGTGAGATCGGGGAGCAGCGGCTGCAGCTGACTGCGGTAGCAGGCAATGGCTCGATCGCGGGCCTGCTCGTCCTCGGCGTCGGTCGCTACCCGCAGCACTTGGTAGCCGGTCTCGTCCAGGACCAGCGGGTGTTGCCAGAACGTCGACCAGATCGGGTATTCCAACAATGGGACTCCAAGGCGTTCGCAGCTGGCCGCTGCGAAGTGGCCGAGGGCGCCGTGGTCCGGGTGCGGATCGAATCGCCAGGGGCTGGCCACTAAAGCGGCGGCCCGCACCTCGTGGTCGATCTGCGCCCGTACAGCGGCCAGCCCGACAGTCAACCCACCATCGAGCACCGACCAACACTGGGTTCGGCCCGCGCCGAGGCGCTCGCCGGCGGCGGCCAATTCGCCCCGCCGGGTGTCCGCAAGCTCGGGCAGGTGGATGTCGAGATGGTCAAGGCAGGCCTCGCCCGCTGACATAGAGACGATGGTGACGGCACCGATAGCGCGCGCCCAATGGGCGATGAGTCGGCCCGCGCCGATGGTCTCGTCGTCGGGGTGTGCTCCGAGGACGACGAGCGTGCCGCCGCCGCCGCCGCCCGCTAGATCGCTCACCGCGGTACAGGCAGCGCCATCGATCACCGGACGCCACAGCTGTGGGGAGAATCCGTCTTGGGTGACCACCCGCATCCTGCCTGCACCTGCCCGATCGAATCGGCGGCCCGCCCGGATGGCTGTAGGTGGGAAGTGGTGTCAGCCTACGTCGCAACGAACTCTGCCGCACCGTGTAGCTGCGTCCTGATTGGGTACTGCACCCCGGGGACCACTCGCTGCAAGGAAGGCACCATGACCAATAGCCCGAAGTTCACTGTTCCGGGAATGTCGCTGACCGATGGCGGGGATGTGGCGGCTGTCCTGCAAATGCGACTGCACGCGCTCAACGACCTGGCCCTCACCCTCAAGCACGTGCACTGGAACGTGGTGGGACCACACTTCATCGGCGTTCACGAAATGCTCGACCCGCAGATCGAAGAAGTGCGTGGCTTCGCCGACGAAACAGCTGAGCGCATCGCCACGCTCGGAGTCGATGTGCAGGGGACACCCGGCGCGATCGTGGCCGCTCGCAGCTGGGACGACTACTCGATCGGCCGGGCAGACACCATTGCCCACCTCGGCGCACTGGATCTGGTCTATCAGGGGGTGATCGCCGATCACCGCAAGGCCGTCGACGACACCGAAGAGTCGGATCCGGTGTCCAACGACATGCTGATCGGACACCTGCGGTCGCTGGAGCTGTTCCACTGGTTCATCAGGGCCCACCTGGAATCTTCGGGCGGAACGCTCTCCGACGCAGGCGCCACCTCCGAGAAACAGGCGGCCGCGAAGTCGGTGAAGGCCGGCTCCAGCGGCCGCCGCCGCAAGGCCTGACAGCTTCACCAGGCCTGAGTTCACCAGGCCTGAGCGGTCAACCGCAGCTCGCACACGAACCTCGGCAGCGGTCAGCCGGCCCGGGCCCGCAGGTCCAATGCGCGGTGGGCGGCCGAATCGATCACATCCAGCGACGGGTGTTGACTGCGGATCAGCGCGATCCGCAGCGCCATCACGGCGGCGGCAGCATCGGCCAGTCGCTTCGGGTCGAGTTGTCCGGTCTTCGTCGCCGCCACGATGCCCAGCTCGGCAGCCGCCGGGTCGATGGGCATCAGCAGTAGATCCTCACCGGCGGCCAGCCCCCGCCAGGCGGCCTCGCCGGGGCCGTAGCTATTTGCTATCGGCTCCATCTGCATTGAGTCAGTGATCGTCACACCGTCGAACCCGAGCCCTCGGCAGCCGCCGGAACCCTTACCGCGCAACAGTTCCGTCACGACAGTGTGCGACAAACTCGCCGGAAGGGTGTCGGCACCCACTGCCGGGAACAGTACGTGCCCGGTCATCGCCAATGCGGCTCCCGCCTGCACCCCGGCCGCCATCGGTACTGCCTCCGTCGACGACCAGTCACCGCACCCGGCCTTCAGCGACGGCAGCTGGTTGTGCGTATCGGCGGCGATGCGGCCGAGGCCGGGGAAGTGCTTGATGGTGGCGGCGACCCCGCCGGATTGGTAACCGCGGACGGCGGCTGCGACGAACTTTGCCACCCGCTGTGGATCGGTCCCGTAGGAGCGAGAACCGATCGCCGACTCCCCCGTGCTCGGCAACACGTCGGCGTCCGGCGCGAAGTCGACGGTGATCCCGACGGCCAGCATCTCCTGCGAGGCCGCGGCCGCCACCTGCTCGGTGAGTGCCACCGCAGTGCCGGTGTTCGATCCGGCCGCAAGCGTGGAAGCGCCGGGAAAATCGGTGAATCCGTTGACCAGCCGGGTCACCTCGCCGTACTCCTGGTCGACACCGATCAACATCGGGATGGTGCCGTTCCGCTGATCCTGCAGTCCGGCCACTACCCGCTTCACCTGGCTGGGATCGCCGACCTTGGTGCCGTCGACCACCCCCTGCTCGCCCTGCAAAATGACTCCACCGTAATGGTTTTCGGCGATTTTGCCGTCGGCCTGCGAGTCCACGGGCATGATCACCGAACCGGCCTGCTGTGCGGTGCTCATCGCTGCCACCAGCTGTGCTGCACGTTGCCGATTGGAGGCTGTGACGATCAGCGGCACCGGCCCAGGTGGTTTGTTCCGGGCTAGCGGTTGCGGTGGATGTTTTCCAGCGCTGGTCGCCGACGCGGTGGAGGGCCGCGCTGTTCTGACGGGTGCGGCTGAGCGCGGCAGGGTACCGGTCGCCGCAGCCGACATCGGTGTGCCCGTGGCTGGGTGACTCGGGACAGCGTCGATGGAGGCCGCTGGCGGAAGGTCACCAGACGCTGCCGGTGAGGTGCTGACACTGCCGAGGGTCTCGGTCACCGTCAGGCCGGAGTCTCGGCTGGTGCAGGCCGTCAGCACGAGCGCAGCGGCCAGCCCGATGACACCCCAGATCCGTCGTCGACGGTCGGCACGCAGCGCTGTCACAGTTCTCCCCTTCAGGCAGGTGGGTTCGCCGGCTGCTTGTGGGCCGGCCGGCCGATACGGTTTCATCCGGAATAGCAGGCTTGATATCCGGCGCTGTCCGTCACGGATCTGCCGATCAGCAAACTGCCGTCCGGATTGCTGACCAGCGGAACGGTGATTCGCCAGTTCAGGCAGGTTGAGGTCTTGTCCGGCGCCTGCGCGGCTGCCTGTCGCGACCGGAACGTCAGCTGCGCCTGCCTCGGCTTCGAGGTGATGGCGATCACCGAAATGTCGGTGTCCCGAGTGCTGGCGTAGGCCTGCAGCCAGGCATCCTCAGGTAGCTCGCCGACCTGCGGCTCGGTAACGGTGGCCCGCCATCCCTGGTAGTCGCGCTTGTTGATGCTGTCGAAGTGTTTCTGCAAGAGTTCTCGAATCTCTGAGCGCTGGGGATCGTCGTTCGCCGCGGCTCCGACCAGTACAACGGTGGTGTCCTCGGCGGCCCGGCCGGACGTGGTCACCAGCGGCGGGTCGGTCAGCAACACCGGAGCGGTGCCGGTGGCAGCCGACCGGGCGGATGAGGATCGAGCGGACCGCGGTGTGCCGGAGCCGCCGGCAACCGCCGCACTGGACTGTTTGCCGACGATCGCAACGGTGGCCCGATGACGGCCGAGTAGATAGGCACCGGCACCGCCGCCGGCCAGGCAGATCACCAGCACCGCCACCAGTGTCACCGTCAGCCGCCCTTGCGCCACCGCGCTCCTCACCCCACGCTCAGTCGTCCCGCCCGGCGTCCCTGCCGGCCGGCTCAAGGTTAGGACGTACAGCGGTCAGCGGTGGTTGCCCGCTAAGCAGACCGGCTCGGGGCAGACCGCCCCGGAGCAGACCACCCCGGAGCGGCCGCTTGCCATCGCTGCCGGGCCTTGCCCCCACCCGGTCCGCGATCAAACGACTCGGTGCAGCCAACTGACGGGGGTGCCGTCGCCGGCTCGGCGGTACGGTTCCAGCTCGGCGTCCACGTCCGCACCCAGCAGCTGGTTGAGCTCGTGGGTCAGCTTCTCGGCGCCGTAACCCTGGCCGAGCAAGGCTCTGATCCGATCCTCGCCGATCATGATGTCGCCGTTGGCGGAGGTGGTGGCCCGCCACACTCCCCTGCCGGGTAGGTGGCAGATCCGTTCACCGTCAGAGTTGACACTCGGCTCCTCGGTGACCTCGAAACGCAGCATCGGCCACGCCTTGAGTGCATTCGCCAGCTTTCCTGCCGTGCCGGCTTCCCCGGTCCAACTAAGATCGGCGCGCAGCGACCCGGGACCGGCTGGCTGGGCACTCCAGCTGAGCGAAACCCGATCGCCCAACACGGACGACACTGCCCACTCGGCGTGCGGGCAGATTGCTGCCGGCGCCGAGTGGATGTACACCACACCCCTCGCCTGTGCACGCACAGTCGCCATGCCACACCTCCGCTGAAATCGGCTCCATCGTCTTCCCCAACGTGGAACCCTGCTCAGCCGGCGGTCGGTGGTCTCCGGATGTGATCGTTGTGTAGTTGTGGTGCCGGTGCGCTGGTGAAAGCTGAGGTCAAAGGAGCGCGTGAGAACATTGTGCACCCTGTGGCGCCTGCACGCCAGCGGTCGGACGCCGCCGGGAGGCAGGCACAGGTCCACGGCACCGCCGGCGGTGGGCTATTCTGGGTGTCGCGCTGGCCGGTCGGCCGGCGCGTGAACAGTCCTCCGTAGCTCAATTGGCAGAGCATCCGACTGTTAATCGGACGGTTATTGGTTCGAGTCCAATCGGGGGAGCAAGCTGCTGCGGCCCTTGGCCTGAGTGTCGAAGGTGGTGTACGCCGGGATTCAATCGACCGGTAATCTCCCCGGTGGGGCGGTAGCTCAGTTGGTCAGAGCAGCGGACTCATAATCCGTCAGGTCGTGGGTTCGAGCCCCACTCGCCCCACTGTCGTCTGTTGGTGTGACGGGCGGCCGACCGCGTCGGAACGTCCGACGCCGAGAAACCGGAGGTACGCGATGTTCCGATTGCTGGTGGGCGCTGCCATCGGGTACGTCCTCGGTTCCAGGGCCGGCCGAGAGCGCTACGAACAGATCAAGCGGTGGACGGCTAGGGTGGTGGATCACCCAGCGGTGCAGGGCGCCGCCGGATTTGTCCAGGCGAAGATGGGGTCCGCCTAGCAACCAGGCGCTCGAGGCATGACGGTGTGCGTCACTGCGCGGCGTCGGGGCTGCCGGGGGGCTGGTACACCGCCGATGCGCGGTTGTAGATCCCGGATGCGGCGTAGTAGACGGTGGTGACGATAATCAGCACGACGGAGGTTCCGGCGTAGAGGCCACTGCCAAGCGCGGGGACGAGATCGGGCGGCAGGGTGTAGGCCATGACGACCCGCAGCGCGGCGTCGATGAGTGTGCCGATGCCCCACAACAGACTGGACACCCGCCACATGCGCCGGAATCGTGGCGAGCGGTCCCACAGCATGTTCCAGTCCCTGGGCCACCGGAACCGGCCCTCGAGCAGAGGTCGGGAGAGCAGGTAGGCCAACGGCCGCCGGCCCCAGAGGCTGCCGATGAACCACAGCCCGGTGACCCCGGTCAGCAACGCCTCCCGGGCCAGCAGGAACTGGGTGCTGCCGGCCAGCAGTGACACCCCGACACCACCCATCATGATCGCTGTCACGTAGGTGGCAACACCGTCCAGGCGACGGTGGCGGATCACCGGAACCGCAGCGATCGCCGCCGAGATCACGGCGCCGATCAGCAGCGCGAGGAAAATGCCGACGCTCGCGGCGCGTAGCCCGTAATACACGGCCACCGGCAGACCGAACTCGACCGCCACCCGTGCCACCGCCCGGCTTGCACCACGAGGGTGCCGAGTCGAACCGGACTCACCCGGTTGCAGGGCCGGCCGGGTCACCGGGATCACGCCGGGCCGAGCCGGGTGCCCAGCTCGAACAGAGTCACCAGCTCGCGGCCGTAGGCCGCACGGTCCAGGTCCGGTACCGACTCCAACAGGAACGGCAAACCCTCAACGGCACGTTGCACGACCGTGGCCATCACCCGTGGGTCGAACTCGCGGAACTCCCCATCGGCCTGCCCTTGGCGCAGGATCGCCTCGACGTGGCTCACGGCGGTCTGCTCGGCGTCGGCATCGCGCTGCAGGGCGCCGGCGAGAAAGATCTCCAGCAAGGCCTTCATCCTGGCCCGGTGGGTCACCGTGAACGCCACGATGCCCTCGATGTAGGCCCGCAGCATCCCGGCGGCGCTCGTTTCGGCACTCACCCGCTGTTCCATGTACTCCCCCATCCAGGCTATGACCTGCTCCGCGACCGCCGAAATCAGCTCGTCCTTCCCTGCGAAGTGGTAGGA
>JALYXB010000060.1 GCA_030947305.1 Actinomycetota bacterium
CGCCGAGAGCTCTCGGCGTGGCGTGACAGGAAACCGCTACCTCTGGGTGCTTGAGGGAGCCGGGTGCCGTCGCCGTCGTGGTAGCTGTCGATCAGGAAGCGGCGAAGCCCGGCTGCCAGCGCATCGCGATCTCCCGGAACGGTGCGGTGGCGTCGAGCTGGCACAACACCCCGATCGAGCCGAACGTCACCCGATGGATCATCAGGAACTGCGGCGGCAGGTTCAGATTGCGCGCCAGCTTCGATTCGGCGCTGGACAGATCCGACATCCTGGCGGCCTGCTGCTGCATCCAGGCCCTGGTGAAGTGAAATGTGTCGTGCCGCAACGGTTCTACGAACGGCGCCACATATTCCATCAGTTCGACAGGATCAGGGTCGAACCGCTCGGGGATGAAGCCTTCCCTGCGCAGCAGGTCGAGTACTTCCTGCGCTTGACGGTTCAGCGCCAGTCGCGACACCTCGCCGATCAGCGGTGGTGAACCGCGCTTGAGTCTTGCCACCGAGCCGAAATCGATGACGCCGAGCCGGTTGTCGGGTGTCAGCAGGTAATTACCGGGGTGCGGATCTGCGTGTAGTAGACCGACCCGTGTCGGTGCGCTGAAGTGCAACTCGGTGAGTAAGTTGCCGACCAGGTCGCGTTGCTCCCGGCTGCCGGAGCGAATGATGGTGGCAAGGCCGATGCCGTCCACCCACTCGGAGACCAGCACATGCGGCGCGCTGGCCACCACTCGCGGAACGAAGATATGTGGGTCGCCGGCGAACTCGCTGGCGAACGCGCGCTGGTTGTCTGCCTCTGCCGAGTAGTCAAGCTCCTCCATCAGCCGTTCGCGCATCTCTTCGATCAACGGCTTGACGGCAATTCCCGGCACTAACAGCCCGAAGAGCGGACCCACCCTGCTGAGTTGGGCGATATCGGCCCGCAGGGCCGCCTCCGCTCGCGGATATTGGATTTTGACGGCGACGTCCCTGCCGTCCTTCCAGATGGCACGGTGGACTTGACCGATGCTCGCTGCGGCAGCTGCGGCGTCGGAGAACTCCGCGAAGTGGCTTCGCCAGCCTCTGCCCAGCTGCTCGGCAAGGACGCGATGGACGGCCTCGGTGGGCATCGGGGGAGCGGCGTTCTGCAGCTTCGTCAGTGCCTCCCGGTACGGCTCGGCGTAGTCGTCGGGAATGGCGGCCTCGTAGACAGACAGCGCCTGGCCGAACTTCATCGCGCCACCCTTGAGGGTGCCGAGGACTTCGAACAATTGCTCGGCTGTCCTGCGTTGCAACTCGGCGTTCACCTGGCCGCGATCGGCACCCAACATCCGTTGTCCCCAGCTGAGTGTCAGCCGTCCGGCCGCGGACAACGGCAGGCTGGCGAGTCGAGCTGATCTACTCACTGCCCCCCGCGGAATGTGTGCCACCAGACCATTGTGGCAGCTACCCCCGACGGCCAGCCCGACTTTTGGTCAACCGCGGCTCGACTGGCACGAGCAGCGGGGATGACGTGCCCACGATCGACGCCTGGGCAGGCTCGCTGCGTCCCACTCGACCGTTCCGTTCACCGTGGCAGGGCGGTGCACGCCCTCCACCAGTTCCAGTACCTCCGCAGCGGCCAGCGCTGCCGCTCCAGCGGCCAGAACTGCCGGTGGCGCAACAGGTTCGCGCAGGATCGCCTGCCGGACAAGCGGCCAACCGGCGTCGGCATCGGTGCGCGACAATTCCGCGCACCAAAGGCAGCTTGACATCCGGGGCAACACCAGCGGTCCGACGACGGCCCTGGCTGCCCCGGCCCAGACCGCCATGTGCGGTATCTCGTCCTGCACCAGCGTCTTGGCGAGCCCGGCGTCGGCCGGTCCGTCACCGGCGATCACCACCACGTTGGGACGCTGATGGCCGGCAACCGGCTGCACCTGGATCCGCTCGGAGACCGCCTTCAACCTGGCGGCGGTGCGGGTCCGATCGTCGAGGTCGCCGCTGTCCGGCGGGAGCAGATCGGACCGTCGCAACGGACGGTCCGGGGCGTGATGCAGGTGCCCGATCCCGCTGGCCGCAAGCTGCAGGGCCATCGTCGATGCCACCCTGCCGGCGCCGCGGATCTCCACTATGGCGTCGGCCCGTCGCATCAGCAGCACCTCGGCCGCATCCGTGCCATAGCGGTGAGTGAGGTGAGCGCGCTCTTCGCCGAGGCCGAGGACATGTTCGTCGGAGTCCGAGATCCGGCCGATCAGCCCCGCGTGCAGCAGCCGGCGGACGATTTCGGTCCACAGTTCGGGGTCTGCCAGCTGGCGGTGGAGTAGCTGGTCAAGCGGCTCCCGGCCGTCAAGAGCCGTCAGCAACCCCGCCGCTTGGCTTGGAGCGTTGTTCAGGATCACTCTGCGGGGCGGGTCGGTGCCGATCTGCAGCGTGTTCGCGCTGCGCTCGACCAACCGCAGGCCCGGTCCGAGCCGATACCTGGGGGAGGCGTCGCTCGGTGACGGTCCGGTTGGCATCTCCGGACTTTCAGCACACCCCGGCGCTGCGGCGGTGGGAGGTTCGGCCCTCGGCGTGATGGTCATGAAGCCCCCTGCCCCGGAACGAACCTTGTAGCGGAGCGTGCCAGACGTCGGAAGGCGTCACCGAGTTATCCACACTCGGCGTGGGTGCTGTGGACAACTCAGCCAATCAATGGTTGGCCGATTGCCAGCTGAAACGATTCGACGCCGGACCGCTCACTGTGACCCGGCGTCGATTACTCGGCCGCGAGGGCCGTGTTCTTACGCCTTGCCCAGGATGCGGTTCATCTTGGTGCCGCAGACCGGACAGATGCCCTTGGCCATCCTGCGGCCGTTGGTCTCGTGCACCTCGCCCTCGAAGTCTCGCTTCTCCTTGCACTTCACGCAGTAACCGTTGTAAGTCTCGGCCATGGCACTCCCTTTCTGCTGTGTTCCCCGGCGACGGGGATGATCGGGCCGACAGTGCCCGTAATCGCCGCTCACGCTACCTGCATGCGAGCGTGCAGCGGCGCAACCGGCCACGGTGGCCGCGGCCGGTTTCGGATAATGTGCACTATCCCCGCGAAGTGGACGACGGTCGCGTGATGCGGGCGAGACCAGTGAGACGGGTGTGACCAAAGTTCACCGTGGTCCGCCGCGAAGAGCGGTTCGATGGTCGTCTCACTGGCGGTTCGATGGTCATCTCACGCTGGTGCGAGTGCTGGTGCGAGTGCTGTTGCCGGGCGATTCGGTACCGGCCGGCGTGGCGCAAGGGGCCGGTGCAAGGATTGATCGATGAGCTATCTCGCTGCCGATGATCGTTACGACTCGATGCAGTACCGGCGCACCGGGCGCAGCGGACTCAAGCTTCCCGCTGTCTCGCTCGGGCTCTGGCAGAATTTCGGCGAGGTGAACCCGTTGGACACCCAACGGGCAATCTTGCGCCGGGCGTTCGACCTCGGTGTCAACCATTTCGATCTGGCCAACAACTACGGCCCGCCCTACGGCACCGCAGAGACCAACTTCGGACGGATCTTCGCCGAGGATTTCCGGCCCTACCGCAACGAGCTGGTGATCTCGACGAAGGCCGGCTATGACATGTGGCCGGGACCGTACGGCGATTGGGGCTCCCGCAAATATCTGTTGAACAGCCTTGACGACTCGTTGCGCAGGATGCGGCTGGACTATGTCGACATTTTCTATTCGCACCGTGCCGACCCGGAGACGCCACTGGAGGAGACGATGGGCGCGCTGCATACCGCCGTCCAGTCGGGCCGGGCGTTGTATGCGGGGATCTCGTCCTATTCGCCGGAGCGGACCGAGCAGGCGGCACAGTTGCTCGCCGAGCTGGGAACGCCGCTGCTGATTCATCAGCCCTCCTACTCGATGCTCAACCGCTGGATCGAGGAAGGGCTGCTGGATACGTTGGGGGACAGCGGAATCGGCTGTATTGCCTTCTCGCCGCTGGCCCAGGGGATGCTCACCGATCGGTACCTCAAGGGTGTTCCGGAGGGGTCGCGCGCATCGCGGACCGGATCGTTGAGCACCGATCTACTGACCGACGAGGCGATCACCCACATCCAGGCGCTCAACGACATCGCGAAGGGCCGCGGTCAATCGCTGGCCCAGCTCGCGTTGGCCTGGGCACTGCGGGACGAGCGGGTGACGAGCGTGTTGGTCGGTGCCAGCTCGGTGCAGCAACTCGAGGACAACCTAGGAGCGCTCGGCAATTTGAGCTTCTCGGCGGACGAGCTGACGAGCATCGAGCAGCACGCGGTGGACACCGGCATCAACCTTTGGCAGCCATCCAGCGCCGTCTAGCTACGGTGACCGCTTCCCCTTGACCTGCAGCCGGTGCCGAAGAGGTCAGACTTCCGTTGTCCCAGAAGGGTTTGCGCCCTCATCGTGGCCATCGGACTTGTCGCCGGTCCGCTCGTCGTCGGGGTGATCATCCGGGTGATCACCGCCGGCAGCATCGGAGGCAGGCATTTCGGTCGGCTTTGTCTTATCGAATCCGTCTAGGTCGGCGAGGCTCTCGACGTCGTCGAGGCCGGCCAGCAGCTCGGTGAATTCCTTGTCCCGCTGGACGAATCCGGCTGGATCGTCCAGATCGGCGTTGCTGGGCAACAGATCTGGATGCGCCCACAGCGCATCCCTACCCTCGTTGCCGCGGCTCTGGCCGACCGACTGCCACAGCTCAGCCGCTGCCCGCAACCGGCGCGGGCGCAGCTGCAACCCGACCAGATTCTGGAAGGTCTGCTCGCTCGGGCCGCCGGATGCCCGGC
>JALYXB010000087.1 GCA_030947305.1 Actinomycetota bacterium
CCACGCTGCGCAAGCGGCCCCCTGCGGCGAGCAGCGCCGCGCCGGCCGCCCACAGGCCACCATCCTGCAGGCCGGACGTGCTGCCGCCGCCGGCAGCAACCCCTCCGCTCGGCACAGCGCCCGACCGCAGCTCCACCACCTTGTGCATCCCCATGACGGCGTGCGGCACGCCCGTCTTGTCATCGGCCACAAAGCACAGCAGCACGTACGTACCGGCCGGCAGGTCATAGGACATCTGCAGGCTGTATCCCGGCGACACCACCTCGTTGCCGATACTCGGCCCCATCTTCGCGAACGCCGGTGGCCCGTTCTGGTCCTTGGCCTCGAACGAGGCCTTCACGTCGGCGTCCGTCGTACCGTCCTTCACCGGTTGCAGGGTCATGAAGTGCAGCGTGTCCGAGGAGTTGGTGAAGGTGTAGGTGCCCTTATTGGGCCAGAAGGGCGGCGCCGCAAAGCGATCCTCGCCGGCGGTCCGCACCTGCACTTGGCTGGGCAACTGGGCACTGGTTTGCTGCCCCGCTGTGACGGTAAGGGTGCTGACCGCCGGCTTGCCGCCCTGCTGCACACCGGCAAAATCGACCAGGTAGTAGGTGCCCGGCTTCAGGGACTCGGTCACGACGACGGGGGTGCCGGCCTGGACATCCGCCAGGCCACGGAAGGTCATTGCCGCGTTCAGGTCGCGGGTCCCCTTGGCGGCGGTGCTCGAATCCTTGCTGAACTCCTCCTGAATGCCCGCGAACAAGTCGGCCACCGTCTTGCCGGACTTGGGCTGGAACAGCACGATGTTGCTGCCGCCACCGTCTGGGCCACTGGGCGCAGTGGTGGAGACGTTGAAGTGGATGGTGCCTGCCGGGACAGAGTTGGTGCTCAGCGTGACCGAGTTGCCACTGCCCACGACCGAGACCGTCTGTCCCTGTTGACCGCCATCGGCGGCCAACGCTGGTCCCGCACTCATTACCAGCAGCCCCCCGGCCGCCAACGCGACCAGAGCTTTCTTAGCCTTGGTGGCTCCTTTCAGGACCGAATGTCGCATGACTGAACTCCTCAAGACCGGGCCTCCTTCCGTTCGGGGGCCTTTTATGCCGGTTGACACCGCGAACCGGCCTGACCTGGTGAGTGTGGCGGAGCCCACGCCCAAAGCTGTAGGACGTGCGTGCACAGTTGTTGTCGCGGTGTGCACAGCCGCAGGTGGCAGCCCAGCCGCGGGTGGCGCTCTTGGGCGGCCAACAATCCGGGACGTCGTGAGAGACAACGCTGGCGTCAGGGATATATCTTGGCGACTGCGAAATTGTTTCAGTGGCTCCAATAGCTGCTGGAGCTGACCTTCTGGCCATAAAATTGGGGGGGTTAGTATGGCGTCGTCGGTCTGGTCCACCGCTTCGCTTGCCGATGCCGACCAGTTTCCCTACTGGCGCGACGTTGTCTGGGAAGCGTTCACCCCCGTAGAGGTCATACCCCTGCACGACGGGGCCTTCGTCGGCGAAGTGTCTCTTGCCCGGATGGGCCCGTTGCAGGTGGCCCGAATCACCTCACAGGCACAAACTGTCGTCCGCACCGAGGCGCTGGTGAAGCGGCAGCCCGGCGATTCCTATTTCGTGAATCTGCCCCTCACCGCGGGCCTGCGGGCGGCTCAGCGTGGGCGCACCGCTGAGTTGGAGCCCGGCGACTTCACCATCATCGATGGTGCGGAGCCATTCAGGCTGGACTTCGCCGGCGACTTCACGCAGATCTCGGTGCTGGTTCCGCGGGAAATGCTCGGGCCCGCGTTCGGCATGCCGCCGTGCCCGACGGCGTGGCGGGTGCCAGGGGCGCGGGGCATTGGGGCTGTCGCCTCGGCCGTTATCCGTACGCTTGCCGAGGAGCAGGACCACCTCAACGGGTCGGAGGCTACAGCGCTCGCCGGATGGCTGACCGGCTTGTTGGCGCTTGCCGTAGCCAGTGTCGCCCCGCAGGTGCCGTCAACCAACCGAACCCTGCTGCTGCAAGCCGTTATGGATGCGGCCGAGCGCTCGCTGAGCGATCCGCAGTTGTCCCCGGCCACAGTGGCCGAGCAGATCGGCATCTCCACTCGATACCTGCATCAGCTGTCGCTAACAGCGGGGCAACGTTCTGCCAGTGGGTGCTTCATCGCCGGCTCGAGCGTTGCCGACGCGACCTCAGCGACCCTGGCAATGGGCACCGTACGATCGCCGAAATCGCCGCAGGTCAGGGACTGACGGATCCCGCCCACTTCGCCCGTGTCTTCAAGAATCGCTATTGGATCAGCGCTCGGGAGCTCCGCCGGCAGGCATCCACTCCACTGGCATCACCAGGGGATCACGACTGGCTTCCTGCTCAACGCTCGGCACCACCGCCCGCGTGGGCGGCTCCCCCGCGGACGGACACCCATGATCATACCGTAGAGCCACACCCAAATCGTCGACAGGTTGGGGTGGTGAGGGCACGGCCCTGAGCAGCTGGGAGAGTCGCACTGATGACGCTCATTTCAGGGCCGGTGCCAAGCCAGGTGACTCCGGCTGGGTCGGGCTGGTCTGTGCTGTCCAGACCGATCTCGCGTAGCCCGGCGATGACCCGTCAGTGGTTCCGCGCTCGGGTGCTCTGCGGCGAGCGGACGCTGCATGTGTCCGGCTCAGGCTCAGATTCTGCTGACGGAACCGAGAGCCGACCGTTCCGAGAGATCAATCGGTGTCTGCAATTGGCGCGTCCGGGCGATCTCATCTCGGTCGGTGCGGGCACTTACGGCTACACCGAGGTACGCGACTTCCGTGGGTCGCCCGATCGTTGGCTGGGCATAATGTCCGCTGATGACTCGGTGTTCCCGCGAATCAGCGTGACGAGTGCGACCGATAACTTCTGCAACATCATCTCCTCGAGCTACGTCGGCCTGTACGGCTTCGAGGTGTGCGGAACCGAAACGAATGCGAACACGAACGGCTCAGGAATCTCCGTTTACGGTAACAGTCACGATGTCGCGATCTGGCAGAATTCGGTCCACCACTTCCCGGGCGGCGGAATCAACTGCTTCGACTGGCAGGGCTCCCACGACATGGTCGACATCAGCTTCAACACCATCTTTAGGACCTCGAAGTTCAGCCCGAACAACACGTCGGGTATCAGCATCTACGCCGGCCAGGACCTTACGGCTGGAGCGACGTTCGCCGGCGGCTTTGGATACACCATCGTTGGCAACTACATCTACGACGTCGAATGTCAGGTGCCGTACGCGGCCGGCGGATATCCGTTCGTCACCGACGGGAACGGGATCTCGCTGGACAAGTTGCTGACTCAGCACGGGTACAGCAAGCAGGTCCTGGTAGCCGACAACGTCATCACCGGGTGCGGTGGCCGCGCCGTGCTGGCCCACGAGACCAAGAACGTGTTGATGACGAACAACGTCGCGATCGGGAATCTGCGCACCGAGAGCCCGGCCATCAACGGTGGAGCCGAACTGGAGGGAAAGACGGACGGATCCGTGCGAATCGAGCACAATGTCATCTTCCCGATCAACACCGCCACGACCGTTGACGGCCGGTCGACGTTCGAGCGGAACGTGTTTCTGTCGGCCACGACCATGGATGCGGGGACGGCGGTGCCCCGGAGCACTACCGGTGCCGACGCCTCGGTCGGATTTGGCTACTTCGCAGGTCCGCTCTCGGCGGCCATGCTGCGCTCTTCGGTTCCCAGGGCGTGTTTCGCGCCGGCGAGCGGCTGAACCTGGGCTCGGATCAGCGCGCCGTTGGCGTTGGTCTTTTCGGTGCGTTCCCACACAAGGCCGCGGTCGAGGACGAACATCTTGAAGCCCTTGACCAGGGGCCAGCTCCACCAAAGCCAGTACACCAGCAGAAAGATCGGATTGACTCGGAGGAAATATCGCAGCCGGTCGCGGTTCGACGACAGTACGGGCTTGGTGCGCTTCCAAGCGTTGAACCAGCCGAAGCCCATCACCATGAGGGCTAGACCGAAAGTGAAGAGCGCCAGGACGATTACCGGTGTACTGGTCAGCGGCTGATCCGACCGCGACGCGGCGACAAGCGCCCAGATGCCGACGGCGAAGCCGACCGGATTGATGATCAGGGACAGGCAGGGCACGAAGTTCAGGCGCGCCCGGAGACGCTTGCGAAACGGCATACCCATGTGCACCAGGGGGGATGTGAGCGACTGGAAGAAGCCGGCCACCCAGCGTTTGCGCTGGGTGACGCCCTGCAGCCAGGTCTGGGGAACCTCTTCGACCAAGGGTGACTCGACGACCCCAAGCTTGGCGCCGTTGGTCCACATCCGCATCCCGATCTCGGGGTCCTCGATCGTCAGCCAGGGGTGGAATCCTCCGACTTCCAAAAGGTCGCGGAACCGGAAGAACAGTCCCTTTCCCAGGACGTAGAACGGGTGCTTGCCGTTGGCCGTCATGTGCTTGTAGGTCGTCGAGTCCCAGGAGATGTGGTCCATGGCGTAGAACGACGCTGGCCAGGTGGCGAGCAGATTCCCAGTAATGTTGGTGTTCTGAACGACGTCGTAGGTCCGCATACCGACGGCGGCAGTCTGCCAGAAGTCGCGGGGCACCACGCTGTCCGCGTCGATGTAAGAGAGCAGAGCCTCCGGGTTGTCGCCGGCGAGCTGGTACATCGCCCAGATCAGTTGCCTGGTCTTCTTCGGGGGCAGATCAGTGCTGCCGGCGCGTTTGCCGGTGTGCCACCAATAGGCCTTGGCGTTCATGTCCCACGACGACCACACCACGCCCCACGACGGGTCGCTGGTCTTCGGAACCGGCATCAACTCGAGGAATGAGAACTCGCTCTGCAATGTGCGGGCGTGGGCGATGGTCTCGGCGTCATCGTGGTTGGGAACGCAGATCACCCGCAGCAGATGCTTCGGGTAGGTCGCTTCGCTCATGCCCAGCAATGTCGTCCGCATCGTTTCCTCCATTTCCCGCAGCAGCGGGTAGAAGAGGATGATCGGCGGAAGCTCGTTCTCCGGAAGCCGGTCGGCCAGGTCGGTTGAGACCAGGTTCACCGGGAGCTGTTTCATCCAGATCGTGACCAGCAGCGCAAAGAGGTAAAGGACCTGGACCGCGATCAGAATGCCGATAAGAATGTGGTGGATCATACCGTCAGACCTCGGGCGGTCAGTTCCTTGTTGGGATCGGCCTGCTCCTGCGCCGGCTGCTCGGAGACCCACTGGATGAGTTCCTTGACACCCTGCTCGCCGAACCGGTATTCGGGTTCGAACCCGAGCAGATCGCGAGCCCGCGTCGGGTCGGCCCAGCAGTGACGGATATCGCCGGCGCGGTACTTGCCGGTGACCACTGGCTCGATCGCTTCTTTGCCCAGCGCGCTGGCCAGCAGCTGCGCCACCTGGAGAATGCTGATCGGGTCTCCGATCCCGATGTTGACCGCCCGGCCGTTGGCCTTGGGTGCGGACAGTGCAAGCACGGTGGCTCGCGCTACATCCTTGACGTGGATGAAGTCCCGCTTTTGCAGTCCGTCCTCCATGATGATGGGGGCTTGATCATTGAGCAGGCGACCGCTGAAGATGGCCGCAACACCTGTGTATGGGTTGGAAAGTGCCTGGCGGGGGCCGTAGGCATTGAAGTAGCGCACCGCGGTGACGTCGATGCCGTAGGCCGCTCCGACCGAAAGGCACAGCAGTTCCTGGTCCATCTTGGAGATCGCGTACACCGAGGTCGGGAAGAGTGGCTTGTCCTCCGAGGTCGGGATGGGCTCGAGATCACGACCACAATCCGGGCAGGTCAGTTCCCACTCGTGTCGACGCAGCTGCTCCTCGCGGCGTAGCCGGGGTGCGACTTTGCCGTGCTCGCTGCAGACGTAGAGCCCTTCGCCGTAGATCGACATCGACGACGCGACGACGATTTTGCCGATGCTGTGATTGCTGTTGGCCAGGATGTCCAGCAGCACACCGGTTCCGCCGGTGTTGGCCTCGACGTAGCGGGAGATCTCGTACATCGACTGGCCCACCCCGACTTCGGCGGCGAGGTGCACGATCTGGTCGACGCCGGTCAGGGCTTTTTCCAGCGAGTCGCGGTCGCTCATCTCGCCGCGGATGAACTCCGCTTCTGGCGGTACGTACTGCGGACCTTTGCCCTGGTGGACCTGTTCGACCAATTTGTCATAGACCCTGACCTCGTGGCCCTGCGCCAACAGCAGATCAACTACGTGTGAACCGATAAATCCGGCTCCGCCGGTGACCACAACCTTCATGCGTACTGCTCTCCTCTGATCTGGGTCGGAATGGTGGTCTTCGGGAGGCCGCCGGGGCCCGATCGATGGGGCGGACGGTTTTTCAGTGATCGACCGAGAGCGGTGACGTGCCAGCCGGCCGCGAGCCAGGACTCCACATCAAGGCAGTTGCGCGCCTCGAGCAGGTTCGGCAGATCAACCAGCCGCATGACGGCCGTCGGGTTCAACTCGGCGTACTCGTCCCATTCGGTCAGGTGGACGGTCAGGTGACTGCCCTCCAGCGCTGTCTCGACCTCACGCGCGTAAGTCAGCTCCGGGGCGTAGGCCCTGGCGTTGTCGATGGCCTCCGGGTCATGAACGGTCACCACCGCGCCCAGTTGGTGCAATCGTCGCGCGACCCACATCGCCGGGGAGTCGCGAATGTCGTCGCTGTTGGGTTTGAAGGCGGCACCGAGGATAGCGATCCGGCGACCGGCGACAGATCCGTCGAGGAGTTCGCTGGCTAGGTCGATCACGCGGACCCGGCGACCCATGTTGATCGAGTCAACCTCCGCCAGGAAGTTAAGGGCCGCTCCCGCCCCGAGTTCCTCACCGCGGGCGCGGAACGCCCGAATGTCCTTGCCCAGGCAGCCACCGCCGAATCCGACGCCGGACCGCAGGAACCGCGAACCGATCCGAGTGTCGTGCCCGATCGCGGTGGCCAGTGTGGTGATATCGGCGCCGGCCGACTCACACACCTCGGCCATGGCGTTGATGAACGAGATTTTCGTTGCCAGGAACGAGTTGGCGGCTACCTTCACCAGTTCCGCAGTCGGCCGGTCGGTAGCAATGAACGGGATGCCTTGTGTGATGAGAGACGAGTAGAACTGCTCGAGCGTCTCTCTAGCCACGATGCTAGCCGTGCCGACGACGATCCGGTCCGGATGCAGGGTGTCCTGGACTGCAAAGCCCTCCCTGAGGAACTCAGGGTTCCACGCCACCTCGATGACGTTGGGGCCGCGCACTGCATCGATGCGTCGTTGAAGCGCCGCCGCGGTACCCACCGGAACAGTGGATTTGCCGACGATCAGACTACCGGGTTTGAGATGCGGAGCCATTTCGTCGATCACCGCGTTGACGTAGCGCATGTCGGCCGCGTCGCAACCCGGGATCTGGGGGGTGCCGACACAGATGAAGTGAAGATCACCGAAGGTGGCGGCGTCACGAAGGGATGTCGTGAATGCCAGACGCCCGGAGGCGGTGGCGCCCTGCAGCAGCTCGGGCAGGCCGGGTTCGAAAAACGGCGGACGGGACCCGGCGAGCAAAGCGATCTTCGCAGCGTCGATGTCCGCACCGAGGACATCGTGGCCGATGCTGGCCATGCCGGCGGCGTGTACGGCGCCCAAGTACCCGGTTCCAATGACGGAGATCTTCATGCGCTCACGGCCTGCGCGGAGAAAAGGTGCTCGGCTGTCTGCGGTCCGGAAAGGTCCGCCGAGGCTGCCTTCAGCGCAGGCCACTGCTGGGCGAAACAGTCGATGGTCCGCCGCACGCCGTCCTCTGGGGTGATCGTCGGGGCCCAATTCAACAAGGTCCGCGCGAGGGTGAGGTCGGGCTGTCGACGGGTGGGGTCATCCACCGGAAGAGGGAAGTGGATGATCTTGGACTCAGACCTGCTCAGTCGAAGGACCATCGTGGCCAGTTGTCCGATCGTCCGCTCGGCGTCATTGCCAAGATTGATCGGTCCGGCCTCATCGCTGTCCAGCATGGCGACCAGGCCACGGACGAGATCATCGACGTAACAGAAGCTTCGGGTCTGGGTGCCGTCCCCGTAGATTGTCAGCGGATCACCAAGGAGCGCCTGGACGATGAAACTCGATACCACGCGACCATCATTGGGCCGCATTCGCGGCCCGTAGGTATTGAAAATGCGGACAATTCCGGTGTTAGTGCCTTTCGTCCGCCGGTACGCCGTTGTGATGGCTTCGGCGAATCGCTTCGCCTCGTCATACACGCTCCGCGGTCCGATGGGGTTGACGTTCCCCCAGTATCCCTCGGACTGCGGGTGAACTTTCGGGTCGCCGTAGACCTCGCTGGTCGAAGCCACAATGAAACGGGCCCCATGGCGATCGGCCAACATCAGCGCTTCCTCGGTACCGCGACTGCCGACCGCCAGCGTCTCCAAAGGGATACGGTGATAATCCGGCGGAGATGCAGGACTTGCTAGATGAGCTACCGCATCGACCTGGCCAGCGAGCTCAATCCCGTCGCACACGTCAGCGATAATTACCTCGAACCTCGGACTCGACAGCATCGGCTCGATGTTGCTGATATTCCCGGTCGACAAATTATCGATACACACGACCTCGTCACCGCGAGCCAGAAGCGATCCGACGAGATGTGAACCCAAAAACCCCGCGCCACCAGTCACCACTACGCGCACTTGTTCCTCCAACTCGCGACCGAACATTCATTCGCTGCAACGATCCCGGCCCCGACGGTTTCCACCGTTGCAGCCACTACCCCCAGAATCAGTACTGTGAGCACCCCGGACTCAGTACTTTGAGCAATGGGAGTCCAGTCAGGCCGACCCCGGCGACCTGCCGGGAGCGCTCAACTCGGATGCCCGGACGCTACACCGTCTCGGCGATCAGACTTGCACAAAGTAGTCATTTTTAGGCCATCTGGGTATCTGTATCACCCATCCGGGTCGTCGAGATCAGCAGTAAACGGAGCTACGAAACCAAGCGTGATCGACTCGCGGAACCGGTATCTGGCTGAAGGTCCGGCCGGTTCGAGGTCCGGTACAGGTCTGGGCGCCCGGCAGCGGTCGACGAAATCGACGTCATCAACGCGCTGCCGCCGCAGAGGATCGGGCATCACTCTGCTCACGCGCCCCCGACCCAGCCCAAAAGGGGCACACGACTACAAAACGACACGCCAAGACGCTGTTCGCGGCCTTCGAAATCGCGTCCGGCCGAGACTCAGGCCTGCTACACCCGACACAGCTCCGACGGGTTCCTCACATTCCTCAAACAAGTCGCCAAGGCATACCCGCAGATCAAGTCACACGTCGTCGTGGACAACTACGCCACCCGTAAGCACCCGGAAGCCAAAGAAAACATCATTCACGCGACACTAGCGCGATCCCGCAACCAGCACGAGCGAGCAGAACGATAGCTTTGACCAGAAGTACACATATTTCACCCATGACGACGCCTTCGATCTTTCGATAGCGGGCTGTTCCAGGTGGTCCGCATCGGCTCTCTTGTGGGCGCATAAGCGCGCCCTTGAGAGCCACTATGTGATCGTCCGAGCAGCCCCTGCTGGGCCGATGACCGCACGTGACACATGAAGAAAGAACGTGGTTGCCTCATCGGAATCCGCATGCTTACCGACAAGCCCATTGTGCTGAGACAAAATGTTAATAGTCGGCAGGTGCCATCTAATTCACTTTCCGATACTGGTCGAGGTCTGAAATGGCATGCTCGCCTGCATTACAGCCATATGTGGTGCCTCCCGGCAAGATTCGCCAGATATGTTACTCATACATCCCCACTACTTTCGTCCGGTTCTGGTGCGCAGTCCTTGATGACGAATCCACGACGAGGGACGGAATCGTCACTGTCGGCTCCCCTTGAATGCCCGCCCGCAAGGACCAAGTTGGCCAAGTGCCACCCAGGTTGACGTTCGCGCGGGTGCCAGAGGGCAAGACCGTCAAGAACCGGCTGCACCTCGACATCAACCCCGCCGACAGGGAGCAAGACGAAAAGGTTCGCCGGCTGATCGACCTTGGGCTCGACGCGCCGATGTCGGCCAAGGCGAAGCGAGCTGGATCGTCCTTGCCGGCCCGGACAAGAAGGAGTTCAGCGTTCTGGTGCCGGCCGCTCTGAACGGAGCCCGCGGGCCGTGCAGACCACCCCGACGTCACCGTGACCTCACGAACGCAACCCGGCCGTCCAGGAGTGGACAACCGAAGTGACCCGAGGAGTCCTTGATGTCCAGGTATCCCAGGATTGTCGCCTGCGGAGTACTCGGCGTGCTGGCCATCGTTGGCGGCTGCGGCATCTGTGCGCAACCCGCCGTGAATTCAGCACTCAGCACCGCTGCGTCGTCACCCGCACCGGGTGACGCATCATGCCGCAGCCACGCCGCCCGCCGGCACAGCAAGACCACTGACGAGCTCAGCCGCCCGCCACCAGGTGGGTACCCGAGAGGGCGAACAGCACCACGTCGATGGCGGCGCCGGCAATCAGCATGCTGAACAGCAGCCTTTTCCCCGGCCGGCGCATGACACCGGCGGTGCCGATCCCAGCGGCGAGCAGCACACCGAACGCGATCCAGCGCCAAGCCGGCACCGCACCGGTGGGGCCGAACAACAACGCCGCAGCGGCGCCCATCACCAGCAGCGCGGCGGCGATCGTCGACCTGGTCGCGCCGATTCGATGCGGCAACCCGCGGATTCCGGACAGTGCATCCTGGCGCAAATCCGGCAGTACATTGACCAGGTGAGCGGCTACCCCGAGCATCGCGCCGGCGGCCATCGCCCACCAGGCCGGCCACGGATGGGACGGCAGTGCCAGGGTCCCGACCGCAGGGAGCAGGCCGAAGGCCAGCACGTAGGGCAGGAACGACAGCACCGTCGACCGCACGCCCAGGTTGTACGCCCAGCCGCACACCACGATCAGCAGGGCCGCCAGCGCCGCCGGGCCACCGAGAATCGCCGACAATCCGACGGTCGCGAGTAAGGCCACTACGGTCGCTGCCTGGGTGAGGCGTCGAGTGACGCTGCCGACGGCCAGCGGTTTGTCGGTCCGCCCCACAGCGGCGTCCCGGTCGGCATCGATCACGTCGTTGGACCAGCCGATCGACAGCTGGCCGGTGAGAATAGTCGCCACCATCAGCACCACAGTTCCGGCCGTCAGCCCTACCGAGACGGCAAGGCATCCACTGATAGCGGTAACCACCGCTGTTGGCAGCGGATGGCAGGCCAACAGCAGACCGCGGACCTTGGACATGAACCGATGTTAGGTGCCGGCGACGCTCGTCGGCCGCTACCCCGACACCGGCGCACCTGCTGCGCCGATACGGTGGCGATATGACCACCCTTGCGGCGGTGCATGGTGTGGTCCCCACTCACCGGTACCCGCAGTCCGAGTTGACGGCAGCTTTCGCCCGGTTGTGCCTGCCGAACGGCGAGCAGGTGGGCGCATTGGAACGGGTGCACCGCAACGCGATGGTCGACTTCCGTCACTTGGCGCTGCCGATCGAGCACTACGCAGAATTGACCGACTTCGGCGCCGCCAACGACGCCTTTCTTGAGGTCGCCGTCGAACTCGGGGGGCAAGCCGTGCAGGGCGCTTTGGATGCTGCCGGGTTGGCGGCGGACCAGGTCGACCTGATCATCTCGACCACCATCACCGGGGTCGCGGTGCCGTCGCTGGAGGCGCGGATCGCCGGCCTGATCGGGCTCCGACCGGACGTGGTGCGGGTGCCGATGTTCGGCCTCGGCTGCGTGGCAGGCGCGGCCGGCGTTGCCCGGCTGCACGACTACCTGATCGGTCACCCCGATCATGTTGCGGTGCTGCTGTCGGTCGAGTTGTGTTCGCTGACGATTCAGCGCAACGACAGGTCGATGGCCAACCTGGTGGCCAGCGGACTCTTCGGTGACGGGGCCGCCGCCGTGGTCGCGGTCGGCGCCGACAGGGCCGCCGAGGTCAGCGGACCCGAGGTGCTCGCCTCCCGTAGCCACCTGTACCCGGACAGCGAGCGGACGATGGGCTGGGACGTGATCCCGGCCGGGCTGAAAATCGTTCTGGACGCCCAAGTTCCGGCTCTCGTCGAGCAGTACGTGGGAACGGACATGCGCGCGTTCTTGGCCGACAACGGGCTGCAGATCGACGACGTGACCGCCTGGGTGTCGCATCCCGGTGGCCCGAAGGTGATCGAGGCGATCGGCACCACCCTCGGCCTGCCGGATTCCGCGCTGAAGCTCACCTGGCAATCGCTGGCACAGGTCGGCAACCTGTCGTCGTCGTCGGTGCTTCATGTGCTGTCGGACACCTTGCGGGAGTGTCCGCCGCCGCCGGGCAGTCCTGGGGTGATGATGGCACTGGGGCCTGGCTTTTGCTCCGAGTTCGTGCTGCTGCGTTGGTGAGGATCCGGTGATGATCGGCTACCTGATGTTACTGGTCGCCATCGGCCTCGAGCGGCTGGCCGAGCTGGTGGTGAGCAACCGCAATCTTCGGTGGAGCCTTGATCGTGGCGGCCGGGAGCTCTCCCCCGGACACTATCCGGCTATGGTGGCGCTGCACACCCTGCTGCTGATCGGTTGCGGCGTAGAGGTTTTCGTCGCCGGCCGACCGTTCGTACCGATCCTCGGCTGGACGGCGCTGGTGGTGGTCGCGGCCAGTCAGTCGCTGCGCTGGTGGTGCATCTGGATCCTCGGCCATCAGTGGAATACCCGCATCGTGGTGACGCCCGGCCTGTCGCTGGTGAGGTCGGGGCCGTACCGGCTGCTCCGACACCCCAACTACCTGGCGGTGGTCGTTGAAGGGTTGGCGCTGCCGCTGGTGCACACCGCTTGGTTGACCGCCGCTATCTTCGCTGTCTGCAACGCGGCCCTGTTACGAGTGCGGATACGGGCCGAAAACGCTGCGCTGGCAACAGTTTCAACAGCAGGCTCAACGGTAGATCCGACAGCGAGTCCAACGTGATCGACCTGCTGATCGCCGGCGCCGGACCGGCCGGGCTGTTCACCGCCCTGTTCGCCAGGGCAGCCGGACTGTCGGTGACGATCGTCGAGCCGCGCAATACTCCCATCGACAAGGCCTGTGGAGAAGGTTTGATGCCCGGTGCGGTGCGGCTGCTCGGCGAGGTAGGGGTGAGGGTGGGCAGCGAGTTGGGTGGCCGACCTTTCGGTGGAATCCGTTACCTGGACGGCGATCTGATGGCCGAGGCCCGGTTCCGTACCGGATCTGGTTGGGGAGTCCGCCGCGATGCCCTGCAAGCAAGGATGCATTCACTGGCCATCGACCGCGGTATCGAGATGGTGGCGGGGACGATCACCGCCGTCGAACAATACGCAACCTGCGTCACCGCTGCCGGCGTGACGGCGCGGTATCTGGTCGCAGCGGACGGGTTGCACTCTCCGATCCGGCGGACGCTAGGCCTGCAGCTGCCCAATTCCGCGGCCCCACGCTGGGGGCTGCGAAGGCACCTCGCCGTTGGTCCGTTGACCGACGTGGTCGAGGTGCACTGGTCGCCTGCGGCGGAGGCGTACCTGACGCCGATCGGTGAGCACGAGCTGTCGGTGGCCATTCTGACCGGGACCAGGGCATCGTTCGACGATCATCTGACCGCCTTCCCACAGCTGGCGGCGCGGCTCACCGGCATCAAGGGGGACGACATTCGCGGTGCCGGTCCGCTGCGGCAGCGGGTGTCCAGCCGAGTGTCCGGCCGGGTACTGCTGGTCGGCGATGCGGCCGGTTATGTCGATGCGATCACCGGCGAGGGCATCGACGTTGCCGCCCGCTGCGCCAAGGAGTTGGTCCGGTGCGTGCTCGCCGGTCGGCCGGCCGACTACGAGCGCGCCTGGTATCGCGTCACCCGTCGGTATCGCTACCTGACCGGCGCCCTGCTTGCCGGCCGACGGATGGAATGGGCGCGGCGTCGCCTGGTCGGGACGGCAGCGCGTCATCCGTGGATTTTCGACCTCGCGGTCCGGCAACTCACCAAGTAACGGGTGCCGCTCAGACCGCTGCCGAGATCGGCGTCGCAAGCTCGACAAGTTGCAGGACGGGTGTCGAGGTAACGACGGTGCCGTTCCGGTGTCCCGACAGCAGGATCGTCACTACCTTGCCGCGCGCACCGGCGCGCCGGCCACCGACGCTGACGGTGAGCTGCCTGTCTCGCAACCGGCCGGTGCCTCGACCGATGCCGACCCACCCGGTATGGCTGGCGGACAACACCAGATCGGCGCCCGGCCACTGACCGGAGACCAGCAGCACGGCGCCATGCTGACGGAGTCGGCCGGTGAGCACCCTGAGCCGTGCCGGTGTGCCAAGCGCCCCGCTTGGTGCGCCGACCGCGATCAAGTCGACGCCGTCGGCAAGCACCGAAAGTACTTGCAGCACATCGGGTCCCGGGTCCGGCACCACCACTAAGCGGTCCAGGTCGACACCGAGCTCGGCCGCCGCCAACAAACCGATGCCCGGCAGCCCGACCAGCGCCGTCCAACGCCGCTCCGGTCCCGCCAGCAGGCTGAGCAGTAGGCTGGATGCACCACCAGAACTGCCGACAGTCTTACTACCGTCGGCGCCACCGCCGGACACAATGCTGATCACTCCACCGCGTGGCAGGCCACCACGCGGCAGCAGCCCGGCCAATGCCTCGGCCACCGGCAGCACGTCGCCCGCCCATTGCTGGGTGGAAACAC